>NZ_JBBOWX010000003.1 GCF_038007285.1 Sporosarcina sp. FSL K6-3457 | reverse complement strand
AGTCGTTCAATCTAAAGCGAACCAAAAGAACTGTACACAGCGCGCATAGTGTTTGATTAAGTTATTTTTTGGTTAATCAACAGACGTGATTTTCCCATTGTTTATTACCCAATAATCACCCGCTCTTTCGGGAAGCGATAATGTGGTTTCTTCGTTTTCCCTCCCAGCATATAGAGGAATGAAATAAGCCCCACTCGCCCGATAAACATCAATACCATAATAATTAATTTCCCAGTACTGGAAAGATCCGACGTGATGCCTAGCGACATACCACATGTACCAAAAGCAGATGTAATTTCAAATAATAGCGCAACTGCCGGGACACCTGGTTCTGTAATGAGTAAAATTAGCAAGGCCGTCATAACCATAATAACCGCAACGATAATAACCGCATACGAACGAAACACATCTATCAGCTTGATTTCCCTGTTAAACACATTGATCACTTCATGACCACGTGCAAAGTTAATGAGAAATAGGATAGCAATCGCAAACGTCGTTGTCCGGATTCCGCCTCCTACCGAGCTTGGCGATGCACCGATAAACATCAATGAGCTGATAAAAATATCCGTTGCTTCACTGAAGTGTGTGATATCATGCGTAGTCAATCCCGCAGACCTCGATGACACTGAGTGGAATAGCGCAGTGAAGATTTTTTCATGCCACGCCATCCCTTTAAACGAATGAAAGGATTCCAATATAAAAATCATCACGGCTCCCCAAATAAGCAAGAAGCCAAATGTCACGGTCGTTATTTTCGTAAATAAAGAAAAACGGAAGTGAGGTACTTTTTTCGAAAAGTAACTTTTCACTTCGATTAAAACCGGAAAACCGATAGCTCCAAGGACAATCAAAACCATCGTTATGGATTGAACAAAATAATCATTAAAATAAGGAACCATTGATGCGCCTGTAATATCAAATCCAGCATTTGTCGTTGCCGATACCGCCATGAAAGTACCGTTCAGCAGCGCTTCACTAAACGTATCGTAAAACTGCGTCATATAAACTGTTAATAATAAGCTACCTATAATTTCAATCAAAAAGATGATTTTAACGATTTCCCTAATCAAGTGAACGACGCCCGCTAAACTGTATTGATTATGATCGACCATAATCAATTGACGTTCGCGCAGACCAATTCTCTTTTTGACGATTAACCAAAAAAAAGTACCGATCGACATAATGCCAATTCCACCAAATTGGAGTACAACCATAATCATGCATAGGCCAAAAACCGTATACGTATCCCAAATGTCAATGGTCGTTAGCCCCGTAACACTAACCGCACTAACCGCCGTAAAAAGACTATCAATGAAGCTAATCTTAACGCCCGGCTTATAAACGCCTGGTAGATTCAACAAAAGAACCGAAAAGGCAATGGCTAAAAAATAGTAAAAAACAATAATTTGTGCAGGTGTGAACCTGCGTAAGTTTTCGCGCGTGAACTTCAACTGTATCGCCTATCCTTTCAGCTATTCAAAGGTGTTGTACCCATTTTAGAGAAGTTAATGTGAAAATGAAAGAAGAAACTAAATAAAATAGAAAAATAAATGAAATGCGGAGGGTGCCTGCTTAGATGCGACTGGCATAAGACAGGCTAGCGACGCGGCGCTCTTTGCGCATGTAGGAGGGATGTAGTTCAATCCCTCCCTGCTAGTTTGGCTATCAGGGAACACAGTCTAAGTTCGCCGCGTCCTGCGGCAACGACTGTGTAACTCACTTCCTGTGAGCCTCCGAGCATCTGGCGCCCGAAGCTAGACAAAAAAGATGCCGTATATAATGCACGGCATCTTCTTCATTCATATTACACGTCTGTTGATTAACCATTTCATTGCATAAATCACAGGTAAGTAAAGGCTTGAAAACCACCTTTTTCACTAGATCATTTCCGATTCGCTTTCGGCAACATATTTGCTACATTATTACCGGAGTTGCCTGTCGCGCACCTACAACGTTCAAGTGAAAAATGCAGTTGCTTGGAAAGAAAAGAATAGATGACTTTCTATAGCGAGTGTAAGTGCCCGAAGATGCAATTTCGGGCACTCTTGCACTTTGTATAAGGTGCTCTCACTTTACTTTTAGCAAGTTTTATAAAAATGTGCCACTTCCTAAAATAACAGTGGGAAGGACCATGGTAAAAGCTTCAGCTGCCAAAATTGTATCTTTGGCGGCTTTTATCCAAGTAACAAGCCAGCTATTCTTTCTTCCCTAAAAGCAGTAGCGCTTTGTGTTTGATTAAGTTACTTTTTGGTAAATCAACAGGCGTGGTATTTTCATAGCATCCGCGCCTTGACAGAAGGTTCAGATAACTGTATAATTGAACTGAGGAAGTGATATAGCCATGTACAAGCGCCTAAAACGGAAACTGTTGAAGCGGCTGAATGGCATTCTCGGTAAAAAAACAATCGCCTGATATCTTAGCTCACCAATGCAAATTGGTGAGCTTTTCTTTATTTTAAGGTAGTGTCATGCTACTATAAAGAGAATCAGTTCAATCGAACGTAAAAAGGAGAGCAAACGATGATTTATAAAGTTTATTATCAAGAAAACATGCTACAAGTACCTGTCCGCGAAAATACACAAAGCATGTACATCGAAGCGGACTCGGAAAGGTCTGTCCGCGAAAAGTTAAAAGATCGTAACTACAGTATTGAATTTGTCCAACTTCTTGAAGGTGCACACCTTGAACACGAGCAGGCTGCACCATATTTCGAGCTCGAGCAGGTTTAATAATGAAAGCCATTAAAAACAATGAAACAGCTGTTTTCGCTCTAGGCGGACTAGGAGAAATCGGTAAAAATACCTATGGTGTGCAATTCCAAGATGAAATAATCCTAATCGATGCCGGTATTAAATTCCCGGACGACGAGTTACTCGGAATCGATTACGTTATTCCTGACTACACATATCTTGAACGCAATGCAGACAAGATTAAAGGATTATTCGTTACACATGGTCATGAAGACCATATCGGAGGCATTCCCTACTTACTGCGAAAAATTAATGTCCCAGTTTACGGTGGCAAACTTGCGCTTGGACTATTACGTAATAAGCTTGAGGAACATGGCCTACTACGTACAACAAAAATGATTGCGATTGACGAAGATGATGTCATCAAATTCCGGAAGACATCCGTATCATTTTTCCGGACAACGCATAGTATTCCGGATGCATTCGGTGTCGTCGTTAAAACTCCATCTGGAAACATCGTCCATACAGGTGACTTCAAATTCGACTTTACACCTGTCGGCGAACCAGCAAACTTAACAAAAATGGCAAAAATCGGAAGCGAAGGTGTCCTGTGCTTACTATCAGACAGTACAAACGCTGAAGTTCCAAACTTCACAATGTCTGAGCGCAAAGTCGGCGACAGTCTGAATGAAATCTTCAGAAAAGTTGACGGACGCATCATTTTTGCAACATTTGCTTCCAATATTCACAGACTGCAACAAGTGATTGAAGCTGCTCAGCTATTTGGTCGAAAAATTGCTGTATTCGGTCGCAGCATGGACAATGCCATTACAATTGGACGTGAACTCGGCTATATCATCGCACCAAAAGAATTGTTTGTTGATACACAATCATTGAACAGACTACCAGCTAATGAAGTGATGATTCTTTGTACCGGAAGTCAGGGTGAACCAATGGCAGCACTTTCACGGATTGCTAACGGAACGCATCGACAAGTTCAAATTCATCCTGGGGATACGGTTATTTTCTCGTCATCTCCAATCCCAGGCAATACACTAAGCGTCAACAAGGCGATTAATGCGCTTTTCCGTGCTGGCGCTGATGTGATACATGGTTCATTAAGTAACATCCACACTTCCGGTCACGGATCGCAGGAAGAACAAAAGCTAATGCTTAGACTCATTAAGCCTAAATTCTTTATGCCGATTCATGGTGAATACAGAATGCAAAAAATGCATACTAACCTTGCTGTTGACTGTGATGTGCCACGGGAAAATACTTTCATCATGGGCAATGGCGATGTTCTCGCCTTAACACAGGATGAAGCCCGTCTTGCAGGTCGCATCCCTTCCGGAGATGTTTATATCGATGGTAGTGGAATCGGGGATATCGGAAACGTCGTCCTTCGCGACCGTAAAATCCTTTCAGAAGATGGTCTTGTCATTGTTGTCGCAACAGTTGACACAAAACGCAACCGTGTTGTGTCAGGACCCGATATCATTTCTAGAGGATTTGTCTATATGCGAGAATCCGGCACGATGATTCACGAGGCCCAGCAAATGCTGTCTAAGCAAATGCAAAGAAAACTTGCAAGCTCACCAGCAGACGTCGCCGCATTGAAAAGTGAAATCATCGATGTTTTAGGACCTTACTTATATGACAAAACAAAGCGTAAACCGATGGTACTTCCTGTTATTATGGAAGTCTAATTAATCACGCTAGGCGTGATTGCATCCGGAGGCTTTATCTAAGAGTAATTGAACTGCATTGCTCTCAGATAAACAAAAATCCCGCTATACACATTTTGATGTGTATGCGGGATTTTTTAATGTAATGCTTTCTTTTCGAACTTGTGAATATCTGCATCAGATCCAATAACAATTAAAATATCCTCACGCTGAATCTTTTCAATCGCCTGAGGTGACACAAGAATATGTTTGCCCCGTTTGATGGCAACGATATTGACACCATATTTCGCGCGAATGTTTAACTCAATCAATGTAGCGCCTGCCAATTTATCACTGGCCTTTATTTCTGCAATGGAATGCTCATCCGATAGCTCTAGATAGTCGAGTATATTATTCGATACCATATTGTTCGCAATCCGAATCCCAATATCCCGCTCCGGATGGACCACTTGATCGGCTCCGATTTTACGCAATACCTTTTCATGATAATCATTTTGTGCTTTCACCGTAATTTTCTCTACACCAATTTCTTTTAGCATTAGCGTCGTCAAAATACTCGCTTGAATATTATCACCAATTGCTACTACAACATGCTCAAAATTACGAATACCTAGTGATTTAAGAACCGATTCATCTGTCGTATCAGCTACTACCGCTTGCGTAGCAATCTGAGCGAATTCATCCACTCTTTCAGGCGAGATATCAATGGCCATGACGTCTGCATCAAGTTCGATCAATTCTCTCACGATGCTCCCTCCAAAACGACCAAGTCCAATGACTACAAATTCCTTTTTCATAAAGTATCTCTCCTATCCGCTTACTGAATGCGATTATTATACCACACACACCAGTGTCCAGTTACTACCACCATTCGTCCCTTTCGGATGGTGGCAGCGCTAGCACATTGAATGGTAAAAGAAGAAAGCCCGATTACACAAAACTATGCGTAATCGGGCAAAAACTTAGTCTCCTCTTTTCATTTCATCCAATACACGGTTAACGCGCTTTTCAAGCATCTTCATGCCCCCGCCACCTGCTTGGAAGTGACGTAGCTGACCATCCTTATCAAACACATAATAGGCAGGAACATATTGGTTATCGAATTTGTCCGTTAATGTCGCATCACTATCGACGAAAATCGGTTGTGTAATATCATGCTCTGCTGCTACTGCTGTAATTTGGTCCATATCTAAGTCGTCCTCTGAACGTGGCATATGGACAGCGACAACATTTAAATTTTCTTTAAAGCGATCCCTGAATTCATTCACCTCTGGCATAGCTTCTTTACACAGATGACAACTCACTGACCAGAAATGAATCAGTGTCGGTTTTTCTCCGACTAATTGAGCTTTAGTTTGTTCACCATTTAACCATGCTGTTGCACCATTGAGTTCAGGCATTTGTTCACGTAATTTCATCGTAATGTCCTCCTTCATTTTCATAAAAAAACCCCACAGCTTATATTATGCATGGGGGCTAAAATTATAGTGTCTTCTGACCCGGTCTCCAGTTAGCTGGGCAAAATCTGCCAGTTTGAAGCGCTTAAAGTATATGTAAGGTTTCATCTACGTCAAGACCAATATTGTTGTGGAATACTGTTTGGTATTGTAGTTCACCTTCAGGGTTGATGATGAATAGGCCGCGCAATGCAATCCTTTCTTCTTCAATCAACAAATCGTAATCGCGTGAAACTTGGTGATTCGTGTCTGCAACAAGTGGGTATTTCGGTTGCTCAAGACCATTATCTTTGCGATCTGTGTTGATCCATACAAGGTGTGTATTAATCGTGTCCGTGGAAACACCGATAATTTCTGCATCTGTATATGTTGAACTAAAGAATCCTACTAAAGTCGCTTAGCGCTAGGGGTAGCCTCCGCTGGTGATTATGTCACAATCATAAGTTCAACTTAAATAGATAACGTAATCTAACTAAATATCCATTAATTAAGTATTACAGTTTCTTCAAATGTCATTCCAAGGTGGCTATACTTTATATGAACCTTATTTATCTTATTGTTATGAAGAATACTAATTCCATAGATTACATCACTTTTAGAAGCAGTTCCGTTATCTAATTTTTTTAGGTTAGAAGAAGATGAACTGCCCGTTTTAATTGCTACACCATCTATATCCTCAAATCCATACTCTTTTGCTTTATCATCGTTAAAATTATCGGTTATGATAAAACCTTGTAACGCATTACTGACTTGTATTTTTGTTTCCATAGGAATGTCATTGTTATTCACTAAGACATTAAATATCTTTACTTCTTGAGAGCCTCTATTACCAATTTCAACAACAACTGATTTATTATCTCCACTCGAAGCAAGTGTACCTATCTCCAAAGGAGGATTTAATTTCAACGAGAAATAAATACCGACAATAATGACTGCCAAAATCGAAAACGATATCCAAATTTTCTTCTTCAATTTCTTCCGCCCCCACATAATTTTTTCAACAATCTGGCCAGATAATTGAATAATCATTATCCGCTATTTCTATGTGAATCAAATTTGTTTCCCTCTCGCCTGAAATTTTTATTCAATTAAATGCACCCCATTTGCGTAAATCATAATGGAGCACCAGGTTCATTTTTTATTTTGCTTTGAAACGGGTCGCCTTCGCTAGAAATCACATAAAAATCATAAGTTCATTGTATAGAGGAAGGAGAAAATTCCAATGAAATATACAACCAAATAAATCGAAGAGATTAGTCATGGAGAACCCACTGAAATTGCATCGTTTATCACGAATCTTCTCCTTTTTATTGAAAAGTTGGAGATCCAAATTGAACAACAGAAAACCAAACAAAAATTCCTTTATAATAGTCTGTACAGGTAGTTCCTGTCCAAATCTACTATAAAGGACTCACGCATGGACAAGAATACATTTTATTGGGATTGATGAATTAATTATTTTTCTTCTTTTTCTTCTTCATAAAAACGATTAGAAAAATTACTGTCGAAAATAGGAAAAGCGTTGTAATTAGATCAGAAAGGTTCATACTTGTTCCAAAGTCACCTTGGAACAAGTTGTTCTTTAAAGGTTCAGATTCAAATCTAGGTTTACTTAATCCATATTTCTCTGCCAAATCAGCTATTTCCTTTTCTGTAAGCTCATCTTTCATATCAACCTGTCCTCCAATCTTATTTAGAAACATTGGTATTATTCTTCTGAATAGCATCGATAGATTAATAGACCCAGCACTACAATAAGCTTTTCTCTATCCTTTCTCGATCAACTTCTTCTATCCAGTTGTAGTATTTCTCATAGAGCGGACGTAATCTGTCTGCTGTACGCGCTATGACTTCACATCCACGATCGTCATATAAAAAAAATATAATGTCTTTTGTAATGTTCACAAAGAAAACATCTGGATAATGAACAGAATCCACTCCAAACCTTGGTTTTAACGAGAAGTCTTCATGAATCGCCGCTTTGAGTAATCCATTCACGCGTATATCATTCACTTTGCACTGTAAAGAAAACTGTTGCATTTCATATTCTTCTCTCCTATCTTCTTCAAACGGATAAGGATACGTCTTAACTTGAAGCCGTTTTAAATTATTTTTATCCCTCAAATTCGGGTAATATACTTTCATTTTTCGTTGTTGCTGTGTTTTTCGCCTATAAATATTCGTCACTAGGAACAAGTCATCATTTTGATCATATAACTCTTTAAAAATTGTTAACGCTTGTTTATACCCTGTGTGAAATCGTTCTAAATTGAGTTCGCCATTTTCTTTTAATTGATAGATTCCTTCACCTAATGAAAAATGAATGCCGATATCCCATTGATAATAAATAGTGGGTACTAATTCGACAGTAGGAAATCTTTTATCTAAATATTCCTCGATGTTCATTTACTCGTTCTCCCTTCTCTTCATCAACAATATGGATTGTTTACAAAAGACGGATTTTATTGAAGATTACTGAAATTCTTCTAACAAGTATAGCATTATTGTTCCTCCTCTTCGCAACAACATCTTCAATATAAAAATCCTTCCATCGACACATCATATTCCATAAAAATATCAGCAAACAACGCCTTATCAATCAAATTTCGGTATACACCATCGAAATAACCCGCAAGGTTACGGACAGTTTTGCACTTTGTCGCCTGAACAGCAATATGAAGGGCCTGTATCGCCAGCTGTTCAAGTAATTCTCCTTGGTGTTCATGAATGCTGAACTTCAACATACGTAATGATAGTGCACGATAAATGCCAAATAATTGACGGGCTAAAGAACTGTCACCAATCGTCGTTGACAATAGATTTTTCATTCTCCCAAACAATGTTGTCAGTGTAGGAATCGGCTCCGCAGGATACGTATCTGTAAGAGTATTGCTCTTTATGTTTTTAGATTTAGAAGAAAAAGCTTCAGGTTCGGAAACACTGTCCTCATCCTTGCTGTCACAAGGCTTGTCCGCTGTTGCCCGCGTGGTCAAAGTCGACTGGTCATCGAAGGGCAAAATAGTATAAATATTAGCACCTAGCCCGTTCATAACTGGGCGAATGTAGTGGATACGCTCGATAATTTCAAGCTGTTCCAACTTTCGAATCGCGCGGCGCACGGTGACGTTGGACTTGCCAATTGCATCTGCCATTGTGTCGTGCTTTAAGTGAGCAGCACCATATTTCACAGAGTAGCGGCGAATCATATCAAGCACAGCGCGATCTGTTGGATTCATCTCATTCCAATGCTTGATAATGTGACGGCGTGCTGCTTCATCCATCTCCTGTGTGTTTGTGAAATGAGAGTAATCTTTTAAGTATGTTGTCATGGTGGTCATTCCCCTTTATTTTTTATATAGAGGGGAATAAGGAGATCGGATACACTTTTTAAAATATTTTTTAAAAAAGAAAAATCCTTCTGTGAAAGCAAGGATTTTATCTATGGTATAAAAGCCAAAGCCGCCAAAATAGTGTCTTTGGCGGCTTTTATCTAAGTAGAAAATCATATATTTAGCTACATCAATTAAATCACATCATTATTCACAATGTGACGGTTTTGCTGGTCTTGCAAGACAATACTCACAATTTGGATCGCTACAAGATGTTTCTCGCCACTCGTCGCATGTTGGACAATAAACAGAATCATGTTCGTCATTATAAGCTAGTGGATCGAGGCACTCCTTACAATGATTGGGTAGTTCAAATAGTTCTCGAATCTTTCCGTTCTTCATAAGAAATATTCCTTCTATCGCCTTCTTGCCCGCCTCTGGATCATCCATCTCTTCCCAGCTAAATCCAAGGTCTTTCATCGTCCATTTCCGTTCATCTGGATCTAAATAAAACACTTTCTTTTTGCCCAATCATAGCCCCTCCTTACTTGCTATATTATACCATGAAACATGTGGAATTCAACGCTGATACTGCACCTTCCCTCCGCCTAGACTCCCTATATAATTTTTTAATTTATGCGATTTATTTAATCATAAAAATAATGCTTGATTTTTAGATAGGATTTTGTATAATTGAAAAGGATTTCAGTAAACTTAAAGTATAGTATCAGTAACTCCGACTTGGAACAGCAGAGTCTCTGAACTCTGCTGTTCCAAGTTGGGCCTCCGGCGGATGTCACAAATTTTGAAGGGAATTAATTGCAGGCAGTCTAGTTTCGCGACGTCCTGTCGCAACGATTGCATACCCGCATCCTGCGGGCACAATTCAAAATTTGGACGCAATTACGCCAAGGCGCAATTGATTTAGATTTAGTAAGGAGGAGAATTCGTGGAGATTGGTAGGAAAATTAAAAGCCTGCGTTTGAAAAAGGGGCTGACTCAAGAAGAGCTTGGGGAACGGACCGATTTAACAAAAGGGCATATTTCACAATTAGAACGGGATCTCAATTCTCCGTCTATTGAAACGCTTTTTGCCTTGTTAGAAGTTCTGGGTACAACACCAAAAGAATTTTTTGATGAACCTAAAAAAAATGTAACTGTTGTATATTCAACCGATGACCAAACCATTTACTCAGATGATGAGCTTAAATACAGTATTCGTTGGCTTGTGCCACGCTCAAATGAAAATGATATGGAGCCTGTTCATATTACCTTTCAACAACAAGGGGAATTCAAAAGGTTTGAACCCTCCCTTGCGGAAACGTTCATTTATGTACTCAAGGGCAAAGTAACGATTGAAATTGGCGACACGCATTACAGTGCCGCTAAAGGAGATGCCGTCTATTATGACGCATCTGAACACCACCGTTTGTCCAATGCACACACTGGAACGAGCGAATTATTACTCGTTGCTACTGAATCTTATTTATAAGGGGGATTATTAGAATGACTCAACCAATTATTCGCTTTGAAAATGTGACAAAAAAATATGATGAACATACAACTGTCTTGAACGGCGTCTCTTTCGAAATGGAACGTGGCAAGTTTTACACGCTGCTCGGTCCTTCTGGCTGCGGTAAAACAACCATCCTTCGTCTGATCGCCGGATTTACAGAGGCATCAGCGGGGGCTATTTTTTTCAATGGGAAAAAAATCAATGACGTGCCGGCCAATGAACGACAAGTGAATACTGTGTTTCAGGATTACGCTTTATTCCCCCATTTAAACGTTTTTGAAAATATCGCATTCGGTTTACGCATTAAGAAAGTAAAGCAAAGCGAAGTAGACCGTCGTGTACGTGAAGCCCTAAAATTCGTCAATCTCGAAGGCTATGAAGCACGGGAAATTTCTGAAATGTCAGGTGGTCAACGCCAACGAGTTGCGATTGCACGCGCGATTATTAATGATCCAGAAGTGATTTTACTCGATGAACCACTATCAGCACTCGATTTGAAATTACGCTCTGAAATGCAATATGAGCTGCGTGAATTGCAGCAACGTCTTGGCAAGACTTTTGTTTTCGTTACGCATGACCAAGAAGAAGCACTCGCCATGTCTGATGAAATTTTCGTCATGGATGGTGGTAACATCCAACAATCTGGTACACCGCTTGATATTTATGATGAGCCTATCAATCGCTTCGTGGCCGATTTCATTGGCGAATCCAATATTGTACCCGGCGTCATGATTGAAGACTATGTTGTCCAATTTACCGGTCGGACATTCGAATGTGTCGACCAAGGGCTTAATCCAAATGAAAAGGTCGATATCGTTATTCGTCCTGAGGATCTTGAACTAACGTCTGTCGATAAAGGCAAGCTGAATGTAACGGTCGATACGCAATTATTCCGTGGGGTTCACTATGAGTTATCCACATATGATACAGATGGGAACGAATGGCTTGTCCATTCTACGAAAAAAGCAGAGGTTGGCGTGCAAGTTGGACTGGACTTTGATCCAGAGGCTATTCACGTCATGCGACTGAACGAAACAGAAGAGGAATTCGACGCCAGACTTGAGGCTTACGGGGTACCGGATCATGAACAATAAACCGCTACGTCCGTTATATTCCGTTCCTTATGCAGCCTGGATCATTCTTTTCGTCATCGCGCCAATTGCACTAATTGTCTATTATTCGTTTTTCGATTTGGCCGGCAATTTTACAATCGATAACTATAAAAACTTTTTCACCTCGGTCTATTTGAAACTGACGATTAGTTCGTTCTGGTATGCATTTTTAATTACGTTGTTCTCGTTATTATTTGCCTACCCAACTGCTTACTTTTTAACGAAAACGAAGCATAAGCAGCTGTGGTTACTACTGATTATTATTCCATCATGGATCAATCTACTGCTTAAAACGTATGCCTTCATTGGACTTTTTGGACTGTATGGTCCAATCAATGCATTGCTGGAAGTGATGGGCATTGGCGAGCAGCAAATTTTATTCACGGATTTCAGCTTTGTATTCGTGTCCGTTTATATTTTCATTCCATTTATGATTTTGCCGATTTTTAACGCGCTCGACAAATTAAACCCTGCGTTGATTGATGCATCACGTGATCTTGGAGCCAATGCATGGACAACATTTAGACGCGTCATTTGGCCGTTGACAATCAACGGTGTGAAATCAGGCATTCAAGTCGTCTTCATCCCTGCCCTGTCGCTATTCATGATTACACGGCTTATTGCGGGGAACAAAGTCATTACACTCGGAACGGCCATTGAACAGCAATTCCTCGTCACACAAAACTGGGGAATGGGTTCGACAATCGCTGTATTCCTAATTTTGTTCATGTTCATCATTATGTTAATTACCAATGGCAAAGAAAAGGGGGCGTCCAACAATGGCAAAACTAAGTAAACTCCCTAAAATCTATTTGGCGGTTGTTTTCATCATTTTGTACGCACCCATTTTCTATTTAATCTTCTACTCGTTCAACTCAGGGGGCGGGATGTCGAATTTCGAGTCGTTCACGCTAGAGCATTATGCGGCCGTTTTTGAAGATACACGATTGCTCGTTATTTTGATCAATACGATCGTTGTCGCTTTATTATCGGCACTTATTTCAACAGCGATTGGCGTGCTTGGTGCCGTTGCTATTTTGTTCATGCGCAATAAAGCAATGCGTAATGCAGTTTTGTCGCTGAACAACATTTTGATTGTTAGCCCAGACGTTATTATCGGGGCATCATTCCTCATTTTATTCACACTGATTGGGGTTAAGCTTGGCTTTGCATCCGTGCTCATTTCACATATCGCTTTCAGTATTCCAATTGTCGTCATTATGGTGTTGCCGAAGTTACAGGAAATGAGTCCATCATTGATTGATGCTGCGCTGGATCTTGGTGCAACGAAACGTGATGTACTAACACGTGTCATTATTCCTTTCATCAAACCTGGGATATTGGCTGGATTCTTTTTAGCTTTGACGTATTCGTTGGATGACTTTGCAGTGACATTTTTCGTGACTGGTAACGGCTTCTCGACGCTGTCCGTGGAAATTTACTCGATGGCTCGCGCCGGGATTACGTTGACGATTAACGCATTGTCGGGACTTATTTTCCTCGTCACAGTCGTACTCGTTATCGGCTATTACATGATCAGCCGTAAAACCAAATCACCACTTGCGGGGGTGCGAAAATGAAAGATATTATTCGCGGAGCAGCTGCCATACTCATTGTTTCTGCTATCCTACTCATCATCAACGCTAAATTGAGTGAGGGTGGGGGCAGCGCAGGTAAAAATTCGATTACTGTCTATAACTGGGGTGAATACATTGACCCCGATTTACTGAGGCAATTTACAGAGGTAACGGGCATCAAAGTCATCTATGAGACGTTCGATTCGAATGAAGGCATGATGAGCAAGATTGAACAAGGTGGGACAGCATACGATATTACAGTACCCTCTGAGTACATGATTGAAATGATGAAGGAAAAAGACCTGCTACTTCCTATCGATTATAATAAAGTGCCAAATGTTGAGAATATCGATCCGTACTTTCTTGACTTGCCGTTCGATCCTGACAATCAATACTCACTTCCCTACTTCTGGGGAACGGTTGGCATTGCCTATAATCCGACACTACTAGAGGGACAGACATTTGAGAGCTGGGATGATTTATGGGATCCTTCGCTCAAACAGGACGTCATTCTCGTTGATAGCGCACGAGAAACCATTGGTATGGGGTTAAATTCACTTGGTTTTTCATTGAACAGCACAGATTTAACCCAATTGCGCCAAGCAACCGATAAGTTAAAGGCGCTTAGCCCAAATGTCAAAGCCGTTATTGGGGATGAAGTGACACCACTGATGATTAATGGTGAAGCGGCTGTTTCTTTGACATGGTCTGGTCAAGCGGCGGATATGATGTACGAAAATGAAGATATCGATTATGTAGTCCCTGAAGAGGGCTCTAATCTATGGTTCGATAATATGGTTATTCCGCGCACGTCTAAAAATATTGACGGTGCACATGCGTTCATTAATTTCATGTTAGATGCGGAAGTGGCTGCACAGAATGCTGATTATGTTGGCTACTCTACGCCAAATCTCGCTGCACTCGATTTTATGGATCCTGAAGTGACGGAGGATGAGCGCTTCTATCCTAATGAGGAAACGCGGAGTCATTTAGAGGTGTATCGAAACCTAGGGCTGGAGATGCTAGGGGTTTATAATGAATTATTTTTAGAGTTTAAAATGGATATGAAGTGAAAAAAAGTTGCTGGCTACCTAGTGTACCAGCGCTTTTTACTTGATTTCAGAAAGTGTTTTAGCATTGAAAACGAAGCATCATATACAGAAGTCACTTCACGGTGTATTCCTGAGCCTCTTATGGTACGATACCTTAGTAACACGAAATTGTTTGGAAAGTTGGGATAACAATGGCGGGTAAATCAAATAATTTTGCCTTATACATTTTAATGTTCAATATGTTTATCGCCATGGCTGGAATTGGACTCATCATTCCCATTATGCCCGAGTATTTAGCAACGTTCGGCGTTGCGGGGCAAGCACTTGGCTTCATGATTGCTATTTTTTCATTAGCACAATTTGTCTTCTCTCCTTTTGCTGGTGATTTGTCTGATAAACATGGTCGAAAAAAAATCATTATCATCGGACTAATCATATTCGGACTATCTCAACTAGCTTTTGGGCTCTCTACTGAGCTCTGGATGTTATTCCTTGCCCGGTTCTTTTCTGGTTTTGGTTCTGCATTCATTGTTCCCCCTATGATGGCTTTCGTCGCAGACATCACATCATATGAAGATAGAGGGAAAGGGATGGGACTTCTTGGAGCTTCCATGTCACTCGGCTTCATGATTGGACCAGCTATCGGTGGCTTCCTTTCCAAAATTAGCTTAGAGTTTCCTTTCTATTTCGCAACAGGAGCAGCACTCTTTGCAGCGCTACTTTCTATTTTGATCTTACCGAATCCAAAACCAGTTATAGATGGCGACCCATCAGTGAAGAAAAAACGGGAAAACCTGTTTCAGCAATTGGCACGTTCAACGAAGACTTCTTATTTTGTTGTGCTCATCGTTATGTTTGTTTTCTCATTTGGACTGGCAAACTTCCAATCTACGATAGCCCTTTATGTTGACCATAAATATGGCTATACACCTACTCAAATTGCTGTGTTAATCACAGTAGGTGGCTTTGTTGGTGTCATCGTACAAACATTTGTCATTAACCCACTATTTAAACGTTTTGGCGAAATGCGTGTGATTCTCGTCAATCTTATAGTCGCAGCATTTTCACTTATTGGCATTCTATTTGTCGATATGTTTTGGACTATTTTACTCGTCGCTACCATTTTCTCCACCGCGACCTCGCTTCTACGTCCAGCCGTCAATACACTCATCTCTAAACTGGCTGGTCAAGAACAAGGCTTTGCGGCCGGCATGATGAATGCCTATATGAGTTTAGGCAATATGGTCGGGCCTGCAATTGCAGGCGTCATCTTCGACATTAATATTATTTATCCTTATATTCTCGGTATGCTGATTCTCCTCATTTCATTCGTCATCGCCGCTGTATGGGCGAAACGTAATCAGGGATTGTTGGCGGAAACAAGAACGAAATAACAAAAGCCACTTCATCCTCACTGGATAAAACTCCGGGGAATGAAGTGGCTTTTTTATAAATAAATTTTAGTTTTCTTTCGAGGATAATCTTGGCGTACACTGACAGCTTGACTTCTTTCACTGACAGTTTGGCTTCGTACACTGACAGTTCCACGGGTTTCACTGACAGTTCGACTTCCTTCACTGACAGTTTTCACCCTTTGTCCCTACCTTCTCTTCTTCGCCTTCAACAACTCTGAAATACTATCCTGCGCTGTTGAACTTTCTTCAACAACTACTTCCCGAACCCGTTTCGTACCAAACCCTTTAAACATGCCAAAGCGTCGCAAGGTAATATCGATGAAGAACAGAATCATGGCCGCTAAAATTAACCATTCTGCAATCGGCTTCTTCTCACCACTTTGGAATAACTGAGGGCGGAATGCTTCCGCTGGTTGTTCGAGTACCTTTCCGCCTGTTCGCTCCGCAATTTTCGTCATCAATGCTGCATTCGGTGCTATCGGTTTATACTCATCGCTATAAGGGACTGAAACGCCTGCTTCAAACAATCCGCCTCGATCATCTGAAACACCAAAAAATACTAGGCCTGGTTTAGCATCTACAGTGACACGTACTTTACCTGGAGCAAGTGGCTCAGAGGTAAATGGCACATCTTGCCCTGCCTCATCGACAATCGCAATGTCAAGGAATGCTGCCTTACGTGAGCTGTCTGTCACCGTATACGTGCCACCACGTTCATGTGTAATGACATAAGGTACATCTTCATAAGCAGGCAATAATCTTGCTACTGCGGTATTCCAGAAGTTTGCATAACCATCCCATCTTGCCAAATCACCCGTCCATTTGCCCGTCGAATCAGACGTAAAAGCAACCGTTCGGCCTAATCCATACATCCATTCCGCAATGACTGGATCTTCCTTATGACTTTCCCCTACAATGGTCGCCGTACTTTTAGCAGTCGTCGCAATATAGGCATTGATTTGTGGCACACCTTCTCGGAACAATGAAGTCCATTCAGGAACATTCGCCATCGTCATATAAAACGGATTATCCTCGATGTACGTTCGCGTCAGCATCGACGTTTCCCTTGTTAAAATAGCCGGTACTGTCGATTCATCGATCACATCGTAAAAACGGCCACCACCGGTTTCTGCAAGTTCCTCTAACAATGTCCAATCCGCATCCGTACCTATCGCGACTGTCGTCAACGTAATATTATTCTTTTTACCTTCCTCCAGCACTTCCTCGTAGCCAGGAGGCATATCTGATTGACCATCTGTTAATAAAATAATATGTTTGCGCTGCAATTTTAAATCTGTTAAATCCTCATAGGCTTTTTGCACACCGGGGAAAATATTCGTCCCACCAGCCGCTGGAACTGAGAGAATTTGTTCGATGGCTTCTTTTTTGTCACCCAGCTTATCCACCGGGATGACTTCCCATATTTGATCATCAAAAGCTGTGAAACCAAATGTATCATCACCGCGCAGCAGTTCAACGGAACGAGCCGCCGCTTCCCTCGCCAAGACAATTTTCGAGCCTGACATACTGCCCGATCTATCTAATACAATAACAAGCCCAAGTGACGGTAGTTGTTCTTTGCCCGTCACTTCCATTTCCACAGGCAACAGCCGTTCAATCGGCGACTTGAAATAACCACCAAGTCCAAAGCTTTCATCGCCTCCGACCATCATGAAGCCCGTGCCGAAGTTTTTTACGGCTTGCTCAATGAGTGTCATCTTATGTTCCCCAACAATATGCCCTGGCACATTATCGAAAATGATCGCGCCGTAACCAAGATAACCAGACAGCGTTTCCGGCAATTGCTGTGCATCGACGACATCTACCGTCATCGTACTTTTATCAAGAAGTTGCGGAAGTATCGATGCACTGCGCTCCGTTTGTACAACAAGCACATGCGGGGATTGCTCCATCATCGTAATCGACAGCATCCGATTATTCTCCAGGAAGCTATCGTCTGGCACAACCAATTTCGCTTCATATTTCAACAGTCCACTCCCCGTTGCCGAAGTGCGGAATGACAAAGCATTCTTCCCTGGTTCCAACAGCACATTCTCACGAATAATTTCCTGATCGTTTTGATAAATAAACAACTCTCCTGCTGTCTGCGTAGAAGATTCCACCTCCACTTGCAACAGCTGTTTCTCGCCTTCGTAAGCAGTTCGTGGCGTATCAAAAATCGAAATGGACGCATCTGCAGTGCCCGGCCGTTCTAGCAGCACTGTATCAATCGTGACACGTCCTCCGCTATACTTCGGCAATAGCTCCTCAACCGAGCCAAGCGTCTCTAAGCCATCTGACAACAGCACAATTCGAGTGGCCAATTGTTCTTTGGCAATCGCCGCCGCTAAGTCAATCGCTTTCCCAATATCCGTCGCATCCTTATTCTCCATTTCCTCAACTACCGGAACGGTTAGCGCAGCATTCGTCAACTGCATATCCGTCCGAAACGTCTCGGCAAATGAATACAAACCAACGGACTGATTCTCTTTGCGTTCTATAAAACTTTTCGCCAGCCAATCATCTGCCGCATCCTTTGCTCCCGCAATCGACATAGAGCGGTCTACAACAAATAAGATCTGTTCTTCATTAGCACGTAATGTAAGATAAGGCGCGGCAAGTGCAAAAACTAATGCCGCAATCGCCGTGCAGCGTAAGGCAAAAAGAATAGTCCCTTTGCTTAAAAAGCGCATCGCAGATGATTTCCACGTGTATGCCATATAAATAGCAATCGGTAGCAGTAACAATAGCCATAACGGCTCATCGATTCGGATATCCACGTCGTCGCACCTCCCATTCAATTAGCAATAGTAGGAGCAGCGGCATGATGAATAGCCAGCCAATCATTTGCTTGCCTTCTTCTGCCTCTTCAACAGCTGCCGTTTGTCCAATCCTATACGACGCACCAACTACAAGCTCTTTTTCAGCTTGCTCCAGTTGGACAGCAAATAATTTCTCAGAACCGCCATCCCGTACTTTATAAATTCCAGGACGTGCAGGTGCTACAAAACTCGAACCATCTGCTATCGTTGTCACATACTCATCCTGCAATGTAAATACTTCCAGTCCATCCGCCTTCCCGCCTGATAATACCGCTTTTCGTTCATTCGGCACGAATAGCCCTAACGTATCCGTATCGGAACGCAGCTGTTCCGACGCACTCCAGACGAATAATGGGAATGAGGGGTGTAGGGGCCAATCCGTCAATTCAATATCCGCTAGCACAACAATATCACCGCGCTTCGATCGTTGGATGAATGGCTGATCCCCTACCGTTGCAATGGTCGTATACGATGTAAATGGTGGATAAAGCGCGCTAACATAGACATCGCTAATATCAGCAATCGTAAACAGTGGGTCGACAATGCTCTTTACTGCACCTGAAACAGATGTAGGTGACTTATCATTACGCCCAATAATAATGACGGGCTTAGACCCTTTTTTAAGCAATGAAACATCATTGGTCACACTTATTGCACTATCCTGTGCAGCTAGTAATTCTTTTGCCGAGCCCGTCGATACTGCTAATCCAACTGCTTCAAACGCCCGTTTCACTAGCTCATGCAATTGCCCATCGACAACTACCTCCGATACTTCAGCACCTAGTAAAATCGCCGCTGTATTATCTACCTCATAGTCGTCACCCACAATAATTTTGGCTTGTAGTGCTCGGCTATCTGGCAGTTCTTTAAACGATAACAATGTATCTTTACCAGCTTCAACGCTAAAGTTATCTTTGAGTAGCACTTCGCCTGTCAGTAGATTCGTAAGCTGCACATCACCGGTTTGATTGACGTCAGAAACGTTGGTAATCTTGACAATTGCTTCCGTTCCTTGCGGCGTTTTCACCGCACCAAACTTATTGATAGATACATTGACAAGCACATCTTCTGATCCATGAATAGTCCATGCAATCTCTTTATCTCCTTCAGCAAAAGCTGAACGATCAAGTGAATCTGTGTAAATATGAATATCCGCTCCACCAACAGAGCCAATCGAACGCGCAAACTCCAAGGCCCGTTCCATATGCTCCTGCTCATAGGACACCGCTAATTTGTCAATTTCCGCAAGCAACACTTCTTCATCTGTTTGCTCTCGCACAACAATCACCGGTTCTTTGCCCGTCGTCACAATCGTAATCGGCTCTCCTGGACGACTGACGACAAGCTCTTTCATGGCCGCCTGCTGCCGAGCAAATAAGGTCGTTTGCTCCTTGCCTGCTAGCATACTCGCAGACGTGTCCACAATCAAAATCGTATGCCCTCCAATCGCTTGCTCTTGCGGTAAAAATGGACCAAGTAATATAAAGACCATCAGCAACAATGCAGCCATTTGTAGATAAAATAACGCATTACGCTGTAAATTTTTCAAATACGGAGATACTTTCGTTTCCCGCATCGATTGTCGCCAAAATAATGTCGAAGAAATGGTCGTCACTTCATATTTTTTGCGAAAGAAATAATACAACAAGACGACCAACGGAAAAATAGCCGTCCAACTATTGATAATGTTATTTAATCCCATGTGGTCGCTCTCCTATCGCAGCCAACCTGCATGACGTATTTTCTTTGTCACCGTTTCCATAACGCCATCAGCCACCTCCGCATGGACCAAGTGAATACCAAACTTGCCCGCAAGCGTCGTCAGCTGAGCTTCATGCGCGACCTTAGTAGCCAAATAATCCTGCACAGCACGCCTCGTCACCGTCACCTCAACACCCGCACCACTCTCACTATCAATAAACCGGACATCCCCTTCGTAATGGGGGGCTTCCTCCGGTTTTGAATGAATCGTCAACATCCGAATATCTCCGCAAATACCCGGTAGTCGTCGGAATAGATGCTCCCACTTAGCTGTATCTTCAAGACCATCTGTGATAATAAACAGCACCGTCACCGCTTTTGGAATATGCCGCAATGCATGATCAGTGAAATTGTCCGTCGAGCCAGGACTATCAATCGAAGTGACAAACTTCGTCAATGAAGCCCTATGTAAAGAGCCTTTTCTTCTATAAAAGTAATCCTGTTCATCCGACCACGTCGAAAACGATACCGTGTCTCCACTTTTCAACGCAATATGGCCGAGTGCAATGGCTACCTGTCGAGCATAATCCCATTTGCCATCTACGCCCATCGACTTCGTAGAATCGAGCAGTATATGAATACGCATCTCTTGTTCGTCGAGAAACTGTTTAATGAATGGCTTATCCGTTCGTGCATAAACATTCCAGTCGATATGCCGCAAATCATCGCCAGGATGATATTCTCTGAAATCCGAAAAGTCGAGTGATGAACCCGTCTTGCGTGATCGATGTGTCCCTTTATGATGTCCGAGCCGTCCAGATCTAGAAACGATCGATAACCCACCAAGTCTTTTCGCTAGTCTGTCAGGAAACAATTCGCCACTCATTACACAGAGGCTCCTTGTCGTACTTCTTCAAGCAATTTCGTAATTAAGCCATCCACATCGACGCCTTCCGCTTCTCCCTCATAATTGATAAGAATGCGGTGGCGCAATGCAGGTTTGGCAACCGTTTTAATATCTGCGATGGACACATGGTAACGCCCCGCCATTAACGCACGCGCTTTTGCCAATCGAATAATCGACTGCAGTCCCCGCGGCCCACTACCATATTGGACGTATTTCGACCAGTCATCCTCAGATCCATTTTTGCTAGACGTTGCTGTAGCTAGGTTAGCAGCGTTATTATGTGTCGCTGCAACCAAGTCCACCGCATAGTCAATCATGTCATCTGCAATAACAATTTCTTTTACCATTTGCTGTGCCATGACAATCGTTTCCGCATCCATCACTTTTTGAATAGCCGCCGTTGTCGGCCCTGTCGTACGCAATATAATTTCCTTCAGCTCCGACTTTTCTGGATATGGCAATAAAATCTTACACAAAAACCGGTCCATTTGTGCCTCAGGTAAAGGATACGTCCCTTCCATTTCAATCGGGTTTTGGGTAGCAAGAACAAAAAATGGTTTCGCCATTTTCCGTGTCTCACCAAGCACCGTCACCGTTTGCTCACCCATCGCCTCCAGCAAAGCACTTTGCGTTTTCGGTGTTGCACGGTTAATCTCATCCGCTAACACCATTTGGCTAAATATCGGTCCTTCTTTAAATACAAAGCGTTGCATGCCCTCTTCATTTCTTTCTAAAATACTCGTTCCTGTAATATCCGCCGGCATCAAATCTGGTGTAAACTGGATTCGTGAAAACGATAGATCCAACACTTCCGATATCGTTCGAATCAGCATCGTCTTCCCAAGCCCCGGCAGTCCCTCTAACAGCGCGTGCCCATTTGCTAGTATCGAATAAAGAGAAAACTCAACCGCTTCTTGTTGCCCAACAATAAATTTCCCAATTTCCTCTTTCACCATTCCAAGCTTCTCGCTCATTTCTTCAAACTGCTCTGGTGTATATGGCATGTGAACACTCCTGTTCTATATGGATAGATCTTTATTCAATCGAAGAAAAGTAATCCGAAAGAATATGCTGCAAATCTGGCGGTAGCTGCATCTTCTCCGTACTCTTCAAGTAAGAATCCTTATAGTCGCCTACTACTTCTTTGTAAGGGCGGATCGTGCCCTTTTCAACCGGTCCTTGTGCATCGCGCTCCTCGATGAAATCACCTTGACCAAGTTCACCACCGACTACTGAAGACTCGCCTTTTTCCCCTACACGGTCGTAAGGGACTGATAATAGATTGCGACCGCCTGATCCTTGGCCTTGGCCTTGCCCCTGTCCTTGACCTTGACCCTGGCCTTGACCTTGACCTTGACCTTGACCTTGACCTTGACCCTGACCTTGGCCTTGGCCTTGACCTTGACCTTGACCTTGACCTTGACCTTGGCCTTGGCCTTGACCTTGGCCTTGGCCTTGACCTTGGCCCTCTTCTTGACCTTTATTCTCTTCCTGACTTTGACCTTCGCCTTCGCCAGTTGCTTCGCCCATCCCTTCACCACTTGCTTCGCCTGGTTTTCCACCTGTCGTGGTTGAAGAGGAAGTAGCACCAGCAAGAGCCGGTAACGTAGGAGCTTTTCCGACTTTATTCAACGCGCTATGGGCTTTCCCTAGATTTTTGGCGAGTTGGTCCGCGAGCTTTCCAAGTTCCTTTAGCTCCTGCTCCTCCGCATCGGTCAAAGCATCCGCCGGATTATCTGACTTGCCAGCGGCTTCTTTTTTATCAGCAAGGCGCTGTTCTTTCAGACGTAATTCTTTCTGTTTTTTGACCAGTTCATTCAATACATCTTCAGAAAGCTCCGCCGTTAATAGCTTTTCAGCAAGGTCTTGCAATTCTTTTTTCACCTCGGGCAGCGGCTCTTTTTTAACCAATTCCTTTACTTCTTTCTTTACTTCCTCAATCACTTCTTTTTCCTTCACAACTGCTTCCGCCTCTAATTGTGCTTCAGAAGGGAAAATAAGCAGAACTGCCAGGCAACCTGATGCGACCACGATGCCCGCAAGCATTTTCACATTAACATACTGCTTGTTTCTCTTTTTAAATCCTTCAAATGCCGCCACGACTTTCGACTCTGCAACCTGAATAAGCGGCACCGATAAATGCGTTTCACCTATCTTTTCATCCAAAGCAGTAATCAGCAGATTGTCCGGCATATAACTATCCAGCCTATGGACAGCTGCACTTTTTCCAAGCCGTTTGTAAATAATAAAAATAATCGTTGCCACAACTGTAATCGCTGCGACAATCCAGGAAATTCTTCCATAATGAGGCAGGACGAATAATCTGGAAGCCCCAACAACAAGTAGGGCGAACAATACAGCCATAAACACCCCTGTTTGCAGTGTATGGACAGCTCTTTCAAAACGAAGTCGCGTCAGCACTGCATGGACATACCTTGTTAATATCGATTTCCCACCCATTCTCCCACCTCCAAGTGATTAATCTATTTGAACTTTTTCATATTCACCCGTAATTTTTTCACCGCTAACCATAACGCCCCTACCGTAATCGATAAGTAAAAAATGAGATAACCCATCCAAATCGGAAATTTCACCTGCGTCATTTCCATTATACTTTCCGACATCGCTGGTGATAGTATGGAAGCAAAAAGCACCGCCGGATTAATGGATGCCAGAACATGCCCCACTATAGAAGTTGGCAGCGGCCCCACCCCGCTGAAATTATACCTCGTCACCTGCAACACAATGATGAGTAAAAAACCAGTAACAGCAGACAAAAATATCATCACGCCATACGTCGCAATCATCGACACAATCGTTCGACGAATGAGCGTAGAAAACAGAATTCCGATACTACCAACCGCTACTAGCGTCACAAACAAGAAAAAGAATATCCGCACAAAATCCATCGGTGAAATACCGCCGAATAAGAACACTAAACTATAGATAGGCAAGCCTGCTACAGTAAGCAACATCAAAAAAGCAATCGATGACAATAGCTTCCCCGAAATAATCTGAAACGAACTTTGAGAGGTCGTCAGTAAAATCGGCAATGTCTGCTTTTCCCGTTCACTACTAATCGCACCCGCCGTCAAGCCCGGCGTGATAAATAGCACCAAGCCAAGTTGAATAAACGCCAAGAAAGCAAACAGCAGCATACTTTCAGTCGGTCTAAAATACGACACACCCGTTAAGTTCATCGTCGTGAAGATAAAGCCGAAAACAAACACACACATGGCGGCTAAATAGAACAGAATCCCCACAAAGCTTTTGGGTGATCGAAACCGCAGCTTTAATTCTTTAAATAGGACAGGATTATTGAAACTCATCTTCATTGTTATTCATCTCCTTTCGTAATTTCCATGAACACATCTTCTAAATTCGTGACATGCTCCATGAAAGAAATGAGAGGAATATCATGCAGTATCGCTCTTTTTAACAGGCCCACCTGATCTTCTTCTGTTCCTTTATAAACAAATGTTAGACCAGTCCCCACTTCCAATGGCTGAATAGTAGAGACAAATGGTTCCTCCTCGAAAAAGGCAATTGCCTGTTCTATTGCCCCCGCCAACCGAGCCGTAATGACTCGCTCACCGCGTAATTGGTCCTGAATCTCGGCAACAGAGCCGTGCGCAATCAGCCGCCCATTGTCAATGACACCAATCTCATCACACATCTCTGCAAGTTCAGGCAAAATATGTGATGAAATCAAAATCGTCTTGCCCATCTTTTTCAACGTTTTCAAAATATCTCTCATTTCAACACGGGCCCGCGGATCAAGACCCGATGCCGGTTCATCGAGAATAAGTATTTTCGGATCATGGATAAGACTCCGTGCCAGACAGAGCCTTTGCTTCATCCCCCGCGACAATAAATCAACATAGTCATAACGCTTATGCGATAGATTGACCAGCTCCAGCAATTGCGGAATCAGAACCTTGCGCTCCGCTTCCGGAATACCATAACTAGCACCATAAAAATCAAGGTACTCATCTGCCTTCAACTGATCGTATACACCAAAGAAGTCCGGCATATAACCAATCATCTTGCGCACCTCAGAAGGTTTTTCTCGCACGCTAACGCCATTGATGAACACATCCCCCTTTGTCGGCTGGAGCAATGTCGCCAAAATGAGAAATGTCGTTGATTTCCCTGCTCCATTGGCCCCGACAAAGCCAAAAACAGTTCCTTCCGACAGCGTCAAATTCAAATCGTCCAGTGCACAAAACTTGCCATATCTCTTTGTTAGGCCTTTAATTTCAATCATTTCGCCACCTCGCCATTCAATTTGAGCTCTGGAACACGTCCCATGTTTCCTTGCTGTGTGTTTTTCAGAAATAAACGAAGAGTAATTGTTCCATCAGAAGCTATATAATTATTTAGCTTGTCAGTCATCGTAAATTTACTCGCATCCTGTGGCTCAAATACCCCTGTTTGGACATTTAAAATACTAACCTCATACAGTTGTTTTTGAATTTTCACCACTTCAAGTGATGCCCAAGTCAGATTCTTATCCACCAGTTCTTCTGGTATTTGCCAAGTTTGTAAATAGGACGAATCATTGAAAAAGTAATCGGTGGCAGGATACCCTGCCCGATCTGCTTCAAATAAAGTCGTTTCAGACACGACCGACATCGTCATCATTTCCGGCTCGACTGTAACAGTATTCGTAAACACTGCTTCCACTTCAATCGGCTGGGCAATCATTGTCATAGACGATACCGTAGGCTTACCATTTACGAGTTCTATCGGAACAAGTTGTGTATCGGTATAGCCAATAATCGCTGGTTTACTGGCCTTATTCATATGCTCTCCTGAAAAGGCTAACATGCTGTCTTTTCTCATCTTCGCTAAATCATCTGTCTGCCCTGTTTGTGGGTTCATATACGAATTGAGTATCGTCCGTCTAGGTAACAGCGTGCCCGTTCTCAAGGTTTCATTCACTTGAACCGTCTCTCCCGGTCCTAAATCGCCAAGTGCAATTTGCTGTACGCCTGACCAAATAACAACATCCGTCACCGCAAATGGAAAGTCATTCGTCACAGTTCCTGTCAATTGTTTATCTTCAATCTTCAACTGATTATCGAAGGTCCCTACCTTCTCTACTGTCGTTTGTCCATAAATGGTCGCCACATCCCAATAACCTGCATTGCGAAGATGTACCGTCGAGCCTGCTGTATCTTTTTCAAGCAACGTGCGTTTATGGACGGCGATTGAAGAGGATGAACCAAATATGTCGTCTCTGCGATTGGATGCAAATAGCGTCGTCTCTGGCTCTGTTGTAAATGTAAAATTCCCCGACTTATTCGTCAGTAAAGACTCGGCATAATAACCTGTCAGACTACCATCCAACGCCACATTCAACATAGCTGTATGCTGAATTTGCGCACGGGCAATCCGGTCTTTCGCACCATAAGCAAAAATCGCAATCGAAGTGACCACTGCAATCGCAGGAATAATCCACCACGTGTACTCCCGCTTATCCTTCTTTTTCAGAATGAAATAAAGGACAGGTATAATAACAATTATATACAAAATAATAATGCCTAAAATAATAGGTGCTGACACCCTGAAAGCTGGAAATAATTCATTGACATTACCAACGGAATAGACGATTGCCTCCATTGGATCCTCGGAATAATAGTTCGGAGATGGCGAATTTATAGGTGCCATACGTTCTCCAGTTGCCAACAATGTATTCCAAAATGCAGTCATGCCTTCCATTTCCGCTAACGGTTTATCCCCAACAGAGAATGAAGTCTGTAGTATCACACCATCACCGAGCTTCTTGTAGGCAACTAACACATCGCCCTCCACTTCCAAAAGTGGTTTTGCATATGCTGTTAGTTCAGTTTCATACGACGCAATTGTTCCTTCAAAGCCTTCTGTTGCTGTCCACCGGTTCAATAGAGCCGCATTCACTTCCTTATGACCATGAAGCTTTAAGGGCAAATACTCGGCAAATAAACCCGCCTCAGCCTGACTATTATCAGAGCCACCCATTACTAGAATTCCACCTGTTCGTACCCAGCCAAGCAGTGCCTGTTGTTGCTTCGCCGATAAATCTGCCAATGGGTATTCATCAACGATGACAAAATTGGCAGCTTCCCATCCTATTGCTTCTTCTGGAAACTTCGTTTTCTCCTCGATTTTAGCAGCATCCACCAAAACCAACGTCGATGAATTGCCGTATCTAACGTTTTTCAAAGCCGCTAAACGGTCAACGTTATCGGTAAACTGGACTGCAAACTTATTATCCGCACTCTGTAAAGTAGTTGGAATACGCTGTGAACCTTTATGTTCAATTTCCTTCCCTTTTTGCCAGCCACCTTCATAGAAATAGATAGATTTTGTCGACTGCGCACCAAAGAAATGGCCATTATCATTCATTTTTCCATTTACAAACGATACAGTCTTCGTTTCACCTGCGCCAATTTCCAGCGGAAACGCCTGTCCGGCTCCCATCGAATACGTATACGCTAGGTCGATTACCATATCTCCGCTAAAAGCTGTTCCTGTATTTTCAATCGTTACCGTAACAGGTCCACCTTTGCCGTACTTCGCTTTACCATCAAGCCCTATCGCCACACTGACCTTCAATTCTGGTGCAGCAAGCGCCGTCGCAGTTGGAATAAAAATAATCGTTGCCATCAGAAATGTTACAAACAACGCAAACTTCTTCCACACAGCCATCCCCCCCTGTCAATACTAATTACCATAATCATACTTCTCTATTAGTACGAACAAAACCAATCAAAGTTCCATATTTCCTTATTATTCTCAATCTTTCTGTAATCTTTTAGCATGCATTTGAACAATCTGTGCGAAGGCATCTACTTGTTTTAACGCAAATGATGACTCATACCCTATCAGCCACGTATCACGCGTCAGCTCAAACTCCTCTTCACTGTTCAACAACGGCATTTTATTGACATCCTCATCACCTGTCAATGTAATGGACGGTAAAATCGCATAGCCAATCCCATTTAGCGCCAGCTGCTTACACGTTTCGATCTGATCGACAGTAATTTGACGCCCCGGATTTTTTGGAAAATGGCGCTGCCACCAGCGTTGAATTTCCATGAAATAGTTTGAATCACTTTTAAATTGGATGAACGGCCGATCTGTATCCTTCAACTCATCAATGGATGTAATTTCTCGATCTACCAAATAAAGATGATCGCGGAACAAATAATTTTTTCGACTCTTCCAATCTACTTGCCCACGCACAATGCCCACATGTGCTTCTCCTTCATACAAAGCCTTCACAATTTCCGAGCTCCAGCCTGTCATAAGCGAAATTTTAGCATCCGGATACATCTGAACATATTCTTTCAATACTTGCGGTAGCCATGTCTGCCCTACGATAGACGCACAAGCAATTTTCAATGTTCCATGTACTTTATCCGCCATTGAGGCAATCATGGCAAACGTCTCTTCCTTCTTCAAAATGGTTTCTCTAGCATGGTCAATGACCAATTCACCTGCTGGTGTCGGTTCAAGCCCTTTCTGTGAGCGGATGAACAACAAAGTTCCCCACTCTTTTTCAATCGTTTGCAACCGCTGAGAAAGTGCCGGTTGCGATAAAAATAGCCGTTCTGCTGCTTTCCGCATATTGCCTTCTTCAGCGAGCGCTTTAATAATTTCAAGTTCAGTCGTTGTCATGTAATAACCCCTTTCCACGTGGTATCCGTAATATAAGCAACAAACTAATAACTGCAAAGGCAGCAACCGTAATATAAACCCATTGTAAGGAATTATCCAAGGCATCTTGCAATACAAATAGCTGTTCTTGTAGTAATATTCCTCGGTTTTCTTCCGTCAACAATAGATTGATATCTTCTAAACTCACATCTGCTTGTTCTTTATTGAAGTGAGCCATCAATGAACCATTCAAAACGGCTCCAAACAGGGCAGCGCCAATTGTATTTCCAAAATTTCGCATGAACATATTTGCTGCAGTCGCAGATCCCCGCCGTTCTCGAGAGACCGCACCTTGGATCGTTACGATAAACGACGTACTTGTCAATCCCATGCCGATACCAACAAAAAAGCTCGCCATCGCCGCCCACCATGGACCCGAGCTGGCATTCATCCATACAAATAGCATTGTGCCGAGAACAAGCGACAGCCCTCCTATAAATGACACAACAAATGTGCCATAACGGATTAGCAAATGTCCGGCAACGGATGACGCAATCGGCCAGCCGATTGACATCGCAGTCAATGTAAAGCCGGCAATAATCGCAGGTTGTTCCATGACGCCTGTCACGAAAGTCGGTAAATAGGATGATATGCCAATTAAAATAACACCTGTTGTCAGCGAAACAAGATTCGCATATAAAATAACGGGATTTTTCCAAATAACAAACGGCATCATTGGATCTTTTGCCTGTCGTTCTATCTTGATAAATAACATAAACAATACGAGACCCGCAACAATTAACAACATACTTATTAAGGAAATTCGGTTAAACGATTGCCCACTTTCACTGAGCCAAAACAAAATAGCCGATAGCGATAAAGTGAGGAGTGCCGCACCCTTATAATCGATTGAAACCTTGTTCTGTCGTTTCGGTTCATGAAGAAATAATAGGATACCAAGTATAGCAAGAATACCGAGCGGCACATTGACCCAAAAGACGAATTTCCAATTTACATATTGAACAATAAGCCCACCAATGACAGGGCCTGACACAGCAGAAATTCCCCAAACACTTGCTAAATACCCTTGAATCTTCGCTCGTTCTTCGGTTGTATAAATATCACCAACAATCGTCGTCGCAATTGGCATAACTGCACCTGCTCCCAAGCCTTGAATAAGCCGAAAGACGATTAACTGCTCCATCGAAATAGCAAAGCCGCAAAGAATAGAGCCTATCAAAAATATTGTCAAACCGATAAATAGAATCGGCTTTCTCCCAAATAAATCAGCTAACTTACCATAAATAAGGACAGTGACCGTACTCGTCAGCAAATAAGCAGAAAATATCCAACTATATCTTGAAAAACCTCCAAGATCCGAGGCAATTGCTGGCATAGCCGTCGTTACAATTGTTGCCTCTACCGCCCCAACAAACATCGCTAACATAACAGAAATGAGTACCAGTGGGCGATTTGTCACTTTGTTAGTATTCACAGTTCTTTATTCCCCTTTCAAATCAATTGCACCCGGAGTCTAGACATAACAGAAAAAGGCCCCATTTACGGAGCCTTTCATTGTCTTATTCAACGGAATAGATATATTTTTTGAATTGCTTTAAAATAACTCGTCGTGTTAATATACCCGCAAACGTCCCATCTTCCTCCACTACACAAAGGAAAGTATGGTTGATAAGAAGGTCTAAGCCTTTTTGGAATCGGTCTGTCGTCTTTATATAGGGAATATCAGTTTGCATAATTGAATCGACTTTTAAATCGGCGAGTCGTTCATATTCAATCCGTTCAAGCCCCAAAATAGAATCCGTAATCATCCCTATTCCAAGCAATCCCTTTAAATGATATTTTGAGTCGAGGACCGGCAAAGCTGAATAACCAGTTTTGGTTAACACAAGAAGAGCATGCTCTGCGTTATTGCCGACCTGAAGGTGTGCAACTTTTTCAGATGAAATGATATAATCCACAATTGGTGTAAAAAGAAAATCCCTGTTATTTACAGAAATCATGTAAATCAGCTCCCTCTGTAGCTACGCTGTTCAATGTAGCAGCTACATATCTATCATATCATAAAAAGGGTACGCAGACCTTAAATCGAAAAAGAAACCCCTTCTAATAAGAAGAGGTTGCATAATAAAATATAACAATAAATATGAACATTGCCGCGACGAGAATAACCCAAATAATTGGATTCAATGTAAATGGATGTTCTTCAATCGCTTTCGGGATAGCACTATCTTGACCATCAACCGCAGCATCTGACCGCTGCCATTTCCGCGTCGATGCCAGCCCTATTGCACAAATAATCGCAACTACAATAATCATTGGGATAATCCACATATCCATACAGCATATCACTCCTCGTAACCGTAGGATGTGCTGAATTTAAAATGTTAACCATAAAGTTAAAACGGAAATTGGTTCAACCACTGCCCACCATCTAATGTGACGATTTCGCCATTCATATACGATGCCTTATCAGACATGATGAACGCAGCTAGCTCTGCAATTTCTTCTGGCTGCCCGAGACGTCCAAGTGGAATCGATGCGAGTGTGCGTTTTGCCGCCTCTTCCGACTCCCATAGCTTTTCCGCACCACCCGTACGATCAATCGGCCCCGGCGCAATGCCATTGACACGGATTCCATATTGTCTACCCCATTCAACAGCTAATGTACGCGTTAATGACATCACACCCGCTTTAGCTGCTGCGGAATGCACAACCCCAGGACCGGCATCCCATGCATAAGTCGCCAGCATATTCAAAATCGCCCCTTTTTGATTTTTTTCAATCCAATACTTGCCAACAGCACTCGAACAGTAAAACGTACCATTCAACACAATATCAATGACCGACTTCCAACCATTTGGCGATAACTCCTCTGCCCGTACAATGAAATTTCCTGCTGCATTATTCACCAGTCCATCAATCCGCCCAAATGTCGAATCAGTAAAAGCAACCATCGCTTCGACAGATTCAACATTCCGCACATCCATCTGAAATAGGTGTGCGCGCTCTCCAATTTCTTCTTGAGCTGCCTTCAGCCTATCTAAATCTCTACCTGTAATAATAACTTGTGCACCTTCAGCTGCGAATTTCTTCGCCATATACTTCCCCATTCCATTCGATCCACCCGTTACGATAATGACTTTTTCGTTAAACATACCAATTCCCCCTTATTATGAATGAATATTCATTCATAATTGTACCATGTTCCAGAATACATGACGAGTACAAAAGCGCAAGCGCCTGTTCAGGGGCGACAGGCATAAGATGGATTGGCTGTTAAGGGACACAGTCTAAGTTCGCCGCGTCCTGCGGCAATGACTGTGTAACTCACATCCTGTGAGCCTCCGAGTCCCTAGGCGCTGGAGCCTAGACGAGTACAAAAACACGGACAACGAATGGGGCTCGCTGACCGTGTTAACTGTTACACACTATAAACAAAATATCTTTCAACAAGCTCCTCTACTGGGATTGCCTTACTGTATAAAAACCCTTGCGCTTTTTGACAGTTTGCCCCTAGCAAAATACTTGCCTGCAAGTCCTTTTCGACACCTTCCGCAATAACTTCCATCCCAAGATTATGGGCTAAGTTAATGATCGTCTTGGCAATTGCTTCATTCTTCGGATCAGTTTCAATATCTTTAATAAATGAGCGGTCAATTTTAATAATGTCAATCGGATATTGCTTTAAATAACTTAGTGAAGAATACCCTGTCCCAAAATCATCTACTGAAATAAAGATACCGATTTTTTTCAACTCATTCAAAATCGCCAATGTCTCATCCCTGTTTGTTAAAGCACTTTCCGTGATTTCCACTTCCAATGAACAAGGGATAATACCATATCTTATAATTTTCTTTTTCAGTTTATCTACAAAGTTTTCCATCCTAAATTGTTTTGGAGAAATATTCACTGCAATTCTGACTGGCTTAAACCCTTTGTTCTGCCATTCTTTCAACTGGCTACACACTTGGTCCAGCACCCAATCCCCAATTCCATGAATAAGACCAGACTCTTCAGCAATTGGGATAAAATGCGCTGGAGACACAAAACCAAATTTACGATTGTTCCAGCGAAGGAGCGCTTCAAAGCTGCCAATATGTCCCGTTTTCAAATCAACCTGTGGTTGATAGTGAATAGCCAGCTCATCTAACTCAATAGCTCGACGTAAATGTGATTCCATGAGTACTTCATCAGGGAATACTGAATTCATCTCCACACCATAGAAACGATAATGCGCACGTCCACGATCCTTGACATAGGTTAAAGCCTGTTCCGATTTCCGTAGCAGCGCCTCCAGTGTTTTCCCATCCTCCGGATACACTGAAATTCCAATTGACGCAGAAATAAAATACTCCTGATGATTGTAATAAAATGGTTTCCCAAAATCATTTAGTATCTTTTGTGAGAAGTTTTCTGTTTTTGAAACAGAATGATTTTTCATTGAAATGATAAATTCATCACTGCTGTTACGATAAAGTCTTGCTGATGCAGGGCAGATCATTTTCAACCGCTCCGCAACCATCTTTAAAATTTCATCTCCACCGTTTTGACCAAGCGATTCATTAATCAGCTTAAAACGATCAATGCCCACATGTATAACAGACAATCTTTCTTTGTTCTTTAATGCACTAGTAGCATCTTCGTCAAAATGCTCATTCATTGCCCTGCGATTCCACAAACCTGTTAACTGGTCATGATAAGATAGAAATTGAAGTTTCTCATCATTTGCTTGATGAACAGATGTATCCCGGAATATCATATGAATTTCTTCAACAACTCCATCAATAACAACAGGGATTGCTTTTAAATAGGTCGGTAATAAGCAACCGCCTTTATGGAATAGAGTTGATCCCTCCATCTCAATGGATTCACCACTTAATGCCTGAAGAAAAAACAATTGGAAATCTTCAGCTTCATCATCCCCAATAAGATTTAAAATGGAACGATCGGAAAGTTCCTTAAATCGGTAACCAAATACTTCATGAACTGCCCGATTTGCGTTGATAATTTTTAACTTCTTATTGATTGTAATAATCGGATCCAAATTATGATCGATCACTGATGTATATTTATGTTCTAACATTGTTAGACTTTCCCTATCTGCAAAAATATCCATTCGTTCACGTAATCCAATGCAGACAAACTCATTTCCAGAGTCAACTGTACGGTGCTGCAAATCAATTTCGTATAATATACGTTCTTTATTTTTTATCACGTTAACTTCTGTTTTGTATGTAGAATTCGATGGTAACTTTCTTAGTTTACGGTTAATAGGTTTCCAAAAGTCTCCGAAAAAACAGGATGCTGATTGATTTATTTCTTCTGAAAAGCACTGGATCGCCAATGAATTAGCATAAAGAACATCGAAATCATTCTGATTGTTTTTGCCAATAATGATGAACATATTGAAAGAATGTTCAAAAATATAGGACTCAATAATTTTTTCAAAAAGACCTTTTACCGCAATGTGTCCCATAAGGTACCTCCGTTTGCTATAGGCATATCCTAATTTTTACAACTATTTTATTGACATATCTGCTTTGTATTTCTATATTAGAATGCACCAATATGATGTAGATATGTATCGATATTGGTACTATATTGATACAACCTCTACCAGTATACTGTTTTTTCACAATGAAATGAACTATTTTGGTAAATTAATTTATCGAAAATTGTACAATTTATCACTTTCTTGTTATTATCAGAACATATATAATCATCTACTTTTGTAAAAGGAGAATTATTTTTGAAAAATGATCAATCTACTCGCCAATTAGCCATTGCCATTTACACAGTAAATCGACATGCTAAAACAGCCCCAGACAACAAACAACTTTATTCGCTAAAAAAAATGGCTATCGACAAACTTCTTCATTCAGGCAATGCCGAAAAAATCGGATTACATTTTGTCGACAATCCAAAGTTCAGCAAGCAGCATTCCACTGTACTCGTCCGTTGTGACGATTTCCTCTTCCATACAATCCCGGAAAAAGAAGACTTCAACACACTTCCACACCTCGGCCAACAAGATCCGACTACTCGTAACCCACAAGAACGTATGAGCCTAAAAACGGCACGTGAGCTTCTTTCCACTTATGTCGATCCCCCTCGCCCGATAACAGTGGTGAAGCAAAAAGCAAAAGTCGTACCGAAAAAATCCATTCATACGATACAAAACAGCCAAAACTTCCGTTCCTCATATTTGGATGGGAAATGAGAAAGGCGAATCATTCCGACATACGGTATGATTCGCCTCTTCTATTTCACTGGATTAGCTATAACTTTTATAAAGCGCCTGTGTCCCTTTGTCGCTGTAGCCTTGTAGTACGAGCTTATCGTACATATCCCGTGCAAGCTGAAGGCCTGGAAGCGCTAATTGCATAGCCTCCGCTTCTCTCAACGCAATATTTATATCCTTAAAAAAATGTTTCACATAAAATCCTGGTTCAAAATCTCCCTGTAACATGCGAGGCGCCAAATTGGATAATGACCAAGAACCCGCCGCCCCCGATGAAATAGACGCTAATACTGTTTCAGCCTCAAGCCCTGCATGTTCTGCATAAGCAAGCGCTTCACAGACACCAATCATATTGGTCGCAATTGCAATCTGGTTACACATTTTCGTATGTTGTCCAGCTCCTGCCACACCTTGGTAAACAATCTGTTTCCCAAAGACAGATAACACAGGTAGAATTTTGTCGAATACCTGCTCTTCTCCCCCACACATAATTGACAGTGTCCCATTCTTCGCGCCAACATCCCCGCCTGATACAGGTGCATCAATGGATGCCATTTTCAGCATAGCAGCCTGTTCAGCAATCTGCTTCGCAAGTGCAGGACTTGACGTTGTCATATCGATAACAACCTGACCTGCTTTACCATTCGCAAAAATGCCTCCCTCACCAAAGTAAACCTCTTCAACATCTGTCGGATACCCAACCATTGTAAATATAAGGTCTGCCCCCGTCACTACTTCCCCCACAGTTTCCGCCCAAACAGCGCCTGCCTCAACAAGCGGCTCCGCTTTTACTTTTGTTCTAGTATAAACAGCCACTTCGTATTCCGCCTGCAGCAAATGTTTAACAATACTAGCTCCCATAACGCCCGTACCAATAAAAGCAACTTTACCATTCTTCAACAAAATCTCCCCCTATTTAATTTTTCTTTCCTTCATTTTATCAGAGCATATTCTATTTTCCATCCTGTAGGCAAAAAAAAGGAGAACGGACCCTGTGTTAGGGACCGCCCTCAAAAGGGGGAAATGAGAATGTTGCTGTGTTCAATAGTAATTTCCCCGTTCTTTCGACACTTTAAACATCTTCTTAAAAAATTTTTTTATTTTTCAATAGAAGTCCCTTCGCTTATCAAACTGGTTGATGAGGCTGTCGAGTTTTCTACTGAACTCTATTGTTTCATCGGCGGTTAGTCCATCCTTATCCGCTGCATCCATCATGGCTTCACGCATTAGTTCAATTTCCTCTTCTAAGCTCCGCTCCAAGACAACCCCTCCATCCACGGAAAAACACATAGCTACTTCCATATTATACAGGAATGCTTATATAAAAAGCCATGTCTGTTGACTAACCATTTACCGGAATAAATCATAGACAAATAAAGGCTTGAACACTACCTTTTCACTAGATCATTTTCGGTTCGCTTTCGGTGAAGTCGACAAAACTAAGCAGCGCTCACTCAATGTATCGGTGTTTTTGGAATGCGACGGATGAAAATAAAACAGAAAACACTTTACGCCACACTATTTTTAAGGCACACTATAAAGGATTATAGAAAAAGGTTTCAGCCATTGGGGTGCCAAAATCTAGACTATTCATAAAGGAGTTGTTATATAATGTTAATCGCAGCAGTTGGAAATATTATTGAATTCAAAGATGGACTACAAGGGATTGTGGAAAAAGTAAATGAGAACTCAGTCATTGTAGACCTTACATATATGGAAAACTTTGAGGAGCTCGGACTTGAAGAAAAAACCGTCATTAACCACAAACGCTACACAATCATCCATGGTGAAGGTCAAATCAAGGAATGAAACATTAACATATCTGATACGTCCAATTGAGTGAAGGAGGGGTTTTCGATGAAGAGCAAATGGAATCTTTTATATGCAGCAATCGCGACCGCCTTGCTACTTACCGCGTGCGGTACAGATACTAGCAATGAAAATCCAGATAGCAATACAAATGAAGTTCCAGATCAAGTAGAAGAAGTGGAAGTAGACCCAGGAACTGTTGAGGAGCCAGAGGTGACTGATCCAGTCGAGTCTGAAACACCTGACAATCCATCAGAAGGCCAAGACGACAATCTAAAGGTAGAGACACTGACAGACAGTGACGCACAGGACTACGCGATTGCTGTACTACCAGACTACACATTAACGAGTGAAGAACCGGGTAAAGATAGTCTATTCTCTAATGCAGATGGATCACACTTTATGCGAATTGAAACAACTGTCAAAGAAGAAGGTACTTATGACTACCTTGTTGAAAATATGGGGATGGTACTTGAAGCAGCAAGTGGTGGAAGCACTCCAACTGAATTGACTGATGCGGCATCTCTTCCCACTGGCGACGGGATTGAAAAGGTAAAAGCCTTATCCGTACAAGCTGAAAATGGACCTGTTACAGGAATCATCTTCGAACGTGAAGGTATGATCATTCGGCTTACTATTTTCGATTCCCTGAAAGAAGAGCATTTCTCAAACTTCCTACACATGGGTGAAACGATTGTTGCTAAATAATTGCGTTGGGATTTTGAACTCCCTCTGATTGAAATGCTTTTCTGGCATTCATCCCGCCACTAAGGAGAAATGGAACTAAATTTCTCCCCTATAGAAGTGGGGGGACTTCTGCTGAATCAAGTTAAAATGAGCCGTATGGATAATCCATACGGCTTTTTATCGTTATCCGACAGAAGACTCTCTCTTCAATCGTGTGCAGGGCGTAGCCCTACGATAAGTGGTAGATGAATGTCGGTTGGCGATAGCCAAAATTGTTGCGCAACCAGAACATACATACTACAATAAAGTTGTACAGATTGCACTTTGAAAACTGAAGATATGAGGTTGTGACAGGAAATACGTCTGTCACGTAAAATTTTCAACGTTCTAATCGCCCCGTCTAGCCGAAAAGCGAAAACCAAGCAGTCGCTAGACGTTTGAGTGCAACGTACAAAACTTTCAAGTTCTCACCGTAGGGACTACGGATAGAGCCTGCTAAAATAACTAGACGTTAGTCTTATGTTAGCAGGAATCTCCCACTTCTATAAATGGGAGTAGTTCAAATCTACTCTACAAATCCAGCATACAAAAAACGGCACTCATTAGTGAGATACCGTTTCTCAAGATAGATTTTTTACGGACAAGCCTAGCTTTCGGATTAAACTAATAGCTATTTCTTGCTCTTCCACTGTCAAAGAACCCATAATAGATTCGATATTTTCTGCATGCTCCGGGAAGATTGACGTCATTAAATCGACTCCTTCAGGTGTAATCGACATATAGGTAATCCTCTTATCTTCTGCACAAAAAACACGTTCTAATAATCCTCGCTTTTCAAGCTTATCAACAACGTAGGTCATTGACCCACTTCCCAGTAATATCTTTTGACCGATTTTCTGAATAGGTTGTCTTCCTTTATGATAAAGTAGTTCAAGGACAGCGAATTCAGTCGGATTAAGTCCGTATTTGTTACTTGGTATATGTGCTTCCTCTAAAATCACCTTACTTGCCCTCGAAAGGACAATAAATAACTTTAATGCTCGTTCTGTATCTTTGCTCATTTTTCCGTCCCACCTTTTGTATCCCGTTCAAGAGTCGCCACTATTATAACGGTAAGCGGCCCCTTGTGTCAAAAGGACAGAAAATCCGTAGCATGATTCGTCACGATGATAATAACTTTTTCTCATCAAGCACTAAACCCGAAATATGGGCAATTACCAGTGGAAATGTTACTATGAAGGTCGTACCTTTATCAACTTCGCTTTCAACTAAAACGGAGCCACCATGTTCTTCAATTGTTTTCAGAACAAATGGTAGCCCTAACCCCGTTCCTTCTGGTTTACACGTAAAGAACGGCATAAATACTCGATTTATTTGATTTGCATTCATTCCTTTACCTGTATCAGAAATACGCAAAACAAGTTGCTCCGCTTCCTTCAGTTCGATAGAGGTTGTAAGGGTGCCGCCTGAAGACATCGCTTCAAACGCATTTTTGAATATGTTCAGTAGCACTTGTTTGATTTTATTAGCATTGGCATTAATCAAGGTACTTTGCGCGTCAGTTTCTTTTTGTTCGATTGTGATATTTTCCAACAATGCTTTTGGATACATCACCTGAACCATATCAGCCACTAATAATTCCAGTGAAAATACCGTCTTTTTATCCAAACCAGGTTTGGACAGAATGAGCATCTCACTCAATATCGATTCCATTCTCGCTATTTCATCATCAATCACAGCAAGGTATTTTAGCGCATCATCATTGGCAGATAGCTTCAACAATTGAACAAACCCTTTTAACGTCGTCATCGGATTTCTAATTTCGTGTGCAATACTCGCTGCCAATTCACCTACCGTTGATAATGAGCCAGAACGGGCCAAACGTTCCTCAAGAATCATTTTCTCAGTCCGATCATCCATGCGAATCAAATACGTTTTCGTCTCACTATCGAAAAAGGTTGAGATATGATAATATCTCACATCTTCAACTGAGCGCTCATACCTTTTCGTTTCTTCTGCGTAACCGTATATATCTATATCTTTCTTGTAAGCAATTAGTGAGTCAGTATCTTCTTGAAAAAGCTTTATAATTACACTAGCATCCTTGCCAACAAAGTAATCTTTTGGTACATTAAAAAATTCAGTATGCATCTCATTGACATCGTGTATAGTTCCTTCTAGATCGACAATAGCCATGAAACTATCCGAGTTACGAAATGCGTGTATATAAGTTCTTTCTGCTAGATTATCCTTGTGATGCAAAACATCAAATAACGCGATAATTTGATGAACATCGTCAAAATACATAAGACGTACTTTAACAGCCTGTATTCTATCTTGGTCTATCCGAATATTCATATCCACTATTTTTTGCTCGGATTCATGTACACAACTTATGATTTCATCCCATATATCAGTAGAGGATTCGACAATGAATTGTTTAATATTCCCTGTCCCTTCTACACCAAATTCTTCATGGAATGTATTATTCACATATAATAATGTTCCTTCAAGGTCAAAAACTACGCCCGGTTTACTTGCATCATTCAATAAAAAAGAGATATGTTTCATTACCTTTTCCTTTTTACATTTCAAGTGTATTCCTCCTGATCCTGTTTCAAGACAGTATGAAAAATATCAATGATTCATGCAGAAAGGTCAAATTTATGCAAAACGCCACTAATTCAGATTATTCCATATCCTTGATGCAATGGATATAGACCTTTTCACCTAACTTCAAATATAGCCATATTGAAATAACATAAAAGAAAAGAGGACTAGAACTATGAACATTGTACTTTCAACATTAAATGCTAAATATATTCACACAAACCTAGCCATCCGCTATTTGAAATCATATGCGTTACCCGAGTATAACTCGGTCCTTGCCGAATATACCATTAAAGATCCTACGATGAATATTGTATCAGATTTGTACCAAAAAACACCAGACATTGTGGGCTTTAGTCTATATATCTGGAACGTTGAAGAAACAATTAAAGTGATACGCATGTTAAAGAAAGTAAAGCCAGATGTCAAAATCATCGCCGGCGGACCTGAAGTAACGTATGACTATGACTTTTGGTTGGAGCGTGTACCAGAAATCGATGTCATCGTCATTGGCGAAGGGGAAAGAACGTTTAAACAGCTGCTAGACGCCTATGCTGGAACAGCTGATTTGTCGACTGTTCAAGGGATTGCCTATCGGAAAGATAACCAACAAAAGTTTACCGCGCCGGGACCTAAATTAGACTTACGGGAACTCCCTAGTCCTTTTCGCTTCGACGAGGATATAGCCGAGCTCGGCAAACGCGTAACGTATATCGAAACAAGCCGTGGCTGCCCATTTTCTTGCCAGTTTTGTCTGTCCTCCATTGAAGTTGGCGTTCGCTACTTCAATCGCGATGCCATTAAAGACGATATTCGCTATTTAATGGCGAATGGGGCCAAAACCATCAAGTTCGTCGATCGGACATTCAATATTAGTAGAAGCTATGCAATGGAAATGTTTCAATTTTTGATTGATGAACATGTCCCAGGAACGGTATTCCAATTTGAAATTACCGGAGACATTATGCGACCGGAAGTTATCCACTTCTTGAATGATAATGCGCCTGCTGGACTATTCCGCTTCGAGATTGGTGTGCAATCTACAAATGACCTAACAAACGAGCTTGTACAGCGACGCCAAAACTTTGAAAAATTATCTCGTACAGTAACGATGGTCAAAGAAGGCGGTAAAATTGACCAGCATCTGGACTTGATTGCCGGATTGCCTGAAGAAGATTACGCTTCTTTCCGCAACACATTCAATGAGGTTTTCGCCATGCGACCAGAGGAATTACAGCTCGGCTTCTTAAAATTACTACGTGGAACTGGATTGCGTATCCAAGCTGAGCAATACGGTTACACATTTGTCGACCAAGCGCCTTATGAGATATTTTCCAACAATGTGCTATCATTCGATGATATTATACGCATCAAGCACACAGAAGATGTCCTCGAAAAGTATTGGAACGACAATCGTTTGCCACGCACTGTCGAATATCTCGTATCTGAGGTTTTTGAAACGCCGTTCGACTTCTTCCAACAATTTGGGACGTACTGGGAAACAAAGGGCTGGTCAAGAATTGGACATCAGCTAGAAGACTTATTTACCCGTCTGAATGATTTTTTAGAAAAAGATGGTCAAGCTGATATGACCGTCACACAGAGTCTTATGAAATTAGATTACCTGGCACACCATAAATTCCAGCCACGAAAAGTATGGTGGCAGGATGATATGCCCGCAGATGAGCTTGTAGCAATTGAGCAGCAATTGCTCAATGACCCAACTATTCTAGGCGAAGGCTTTGCATCCTATAGCTTAACAGCCCGCAATATCCGTAAACAGACATTCATCACACCGATTGCAGTCAATCCAGAAGACGCGGAAATTGGGATCGTAGAAAAAGCATCTGGCTATCTTGTAACGGTGTTTAAGCATGGGGAACAGCCTACGTTTCTGTTTTTCAATCAAACCGTTGCCATTTCATAATCAAATAAGGCTGTCCCCTGAAAATAGGGACAGCCTTATTTGTGTTTTTCTACACGTCTATTGATTAACCATTTAATTGCATAAATCACAGGTAAGTAAAGGCTTGGAAACCTCCATTTTCACTGGTGCATTTCCGGTTCGCTTTCGGCAACATATTTACGACATAATTACCGAGGAGCAAGGGTGGCTAGAAACGACTTCGTCATTTCTAGCCACCCTTTTTCGGTCATCTTGTTATGAATAGTCGCCTGTCGCGTACCTACAACGTTCAAGTGAAAAATGCAGTTGCTTGGAAAGAAAAGAATAGATGACTTTTTCTATAGGGAGTAAGTGCCCGAAGATGCAATTTCGGGCACTCTGGTACTTTGTATAAGGTGCCCCCACTCTACTTTTAGCAAGTTTTATAAGAATGTGACACTTCCTAAAATAACAGTGGGAAGGACCATGGTAAAAGCTTCAGCCAATCGAACAGCGTAGGGTTCGATTTGCCGTATTTCTGCGTTCTTTGCAGAAATTAAGGCACCTATCCAACTACTCTCGACGGTTCGCCTTCACTCCCTTTAGGTCGCGGAAAACATTGTTCGCAAAAGCCGTTCTTCGTGGCGGCTTTTATCCAAGTAAAAAGTCAGCTATTCTTTCTTCCCTAAAAGCATTAGCACTTTGTGTATAAGTGTTTTTGGAGAGCGATGGATGAACGACTACCACACAATTACCAGAAAAATGTATAGGGATGCGGTGAAGTCGCATCCCTATACATAAAAAGCCCGGTAATCGTATAGA
>NZ_JBBOWX010000001.1:4487500-4551103 GCF_038007285.1 Sporosarcina sp. FSL K6-3457 | reverse complement strand
GATGGATGAACGACCACCATACGATTATCGGAAAAATGTCTAGTATTTAATTAAGTTACTTTTTTGTAAATCAACAGGTATGCTTTACAAAATAAAAAATACCATGCAGTCATCATACTCGATGGCTGCATGGTATTTTTATTGTTGGCGTAAAAAGTCCAACAATGTATCTTCATCTAATGGTCTACTGTAGTAATAGCCCTGTACAGTATCGACTTTCATATCACGTAGGATTTGGAGCTGTGATGCTTCTTCAACCCCCTCCGCAACAATTTGGAACCCAAGACTATGCCCTAGCGAAACAATAGTTGTTAGGATAGCCTGTACGATGCTATCTTCTTCAATTTGTTGAATGAAGGAACGATCGACTTTCACCCGATCAATTGGCATCAGACGTAAATAATTCAACGAAGAATAACCAGTTCCAAAGTCATCCAACGCAATTTGAATGCCTAGTCTTTTTAACTCATTTAACCTTCGAATGGTTTCTTCTTGATGTTCAATGATGATGGACTCTGTTATTTCAATTTCGAGTAAAGATGGTTCGATGTCATAATATTCCAACTTCTTTTGGACCTTGTCTACAAAGTCTGCTTCACGCAATTGAATGGCACTTACATTTACGGCGACATGCTGTATATTAATTCCCTGCTCGGTCGCTCTTTTAATCATTTGTAAACTAGCATCTAGTACCCAGTCTCCAATGGCAATAATTTGACCCGTATTTTCCGCTAAAGGGATAAAATCGGCTGGTGAAACCATCCCTAATTCTGGGTGCTTCCACCTGATTAGCGCTTCAACACTAGCCTTCTTTCCACCTGTCATATCCAGCTGAGGCTGATAATGTAGGAATAACTCCTCGTGCAACAGTGCCTCTCTTAAACCATCTTTTAATTTTAATTCCCTTTCAATTTGGTCCTTCATGTCATTATTAAAGAAATAAATACGGTTACGTCCTTGTTCTTTCGCATGATACAGTGCGGTATCGGCATCTACAAATAACTCCCCAATGGATTGTGCATCAGAGGGATAAAGGGAAACGCCAATAGAAGCTGTGATATAAGTATTTTGATCAAATAATAAAAACGGATTCGTGAATGATTCATAGACTTGTTGTAAAGAATAATAAATCCGATCTAAAGCCCCTTTTTCAGTCCGAATGATGACAACAAATTCATCGCCTCCAAATCGACCAAAGAAACTGTTTTTAGGTAGCAAGTCACTTATCCGCTTGCCAACTTCGATGAGTAATTTATCGCCAAAGGCATGCCCTTTTGAATCATTCACATGCTTAAATTGGTCCAAGTCGAGGAAAAGGACTGCAATCATTTCTTCGTCGGTATTGACTTCATCAATCCATTGTTGAAGTACTTTTTCAATTGAATGGCGATTTGCCAAGCCCGTTAGTGAATCATGACTTGCTTGGTAATCCAACTCATCCACCTGACTTTTAATTTGCAACGCCATTTGTTCAACAGCCCTTGCTATTTCACCCACTTCATCTTTTCGTTCAATACCTATTTTAACACTAAGATCTCCATGCTTTATTTTATTTATCTGATGGACGATGAATGGAATGTCTTTCAATAAGTAATGTAAAACAAATGATAGTGTTGCTAGCAAAATAATGATAGCAATGACCCAAGTCCCAATAATGGACTGCTCATATGTGGCAAGTGGTTGTAATAAGGTGGATTCTGGAACAGACACAGCTATTTTCCAACCGAGCTCGTTCAATTGACGAACCGAAGCATAGTAGCTTTCCCCACTGCTTTGAAACTTTGCTATTTCTTGTCCTTCTACTTGTGCTTCGCGAAGGGCTGGTCGCATATTTTTAGGGTCGTATAAAATATCACCTTGACCGGACACTAAAGTCAGCTTTCGTCCATCTTGTTCGAATGGCTGTAGCAGGGCAGCTAAATCATCTAAGAAAATATCCATCCCAAAATAGCCTAACCTTTCGTTATCTACAATGACCGGATAAACAATGCTAATCATCTGTTTCTTTGTAACATAATCTATATATAGGGATGAATAAGATATTCCCTCTGTCTGTGAAGCCTGTTCGTACCAATGACGTTCTTGAATAAAGAATGATTCATCTGAGACTTGGTCATGGTCTGTAATGAAGTAACTATTCTCTATGTGACTAAGCCATATCTGTTGAACATGCTCATTATTTTCTTGTGCACGTGTTAATGCTTGTTGAATCCATTCATAATCTTTATTTGCACGAACGTCTTCTCTTTTTTCATTGGCACTCATAAAGCTTTCGATAACTGGAATGGAGGCTAGTTGGCGGACAACTTCACCTTTTCGTTGAAACGTGGAAGTAATTGTATTTTTTATGTTCTCATTCTTAAAAGCTAACTCTCGTTCAACTTGGTCAATCAATATATCTTTTGTCATGGAGTGGGAGTAGAAAGCTATCGTCAACATCGTTGACAACACAACAACAAGCATTGCAATAACGACCTTACCGTTGATTCCCATTTTCACAGACTCTCCCCCTCCTTTTGACTCATCTCTAGTATATATGTATATATTCGCATTGTATCTACATTTCTCCTGCCTATTCGACAATATCATCACGAAATACCTATTTAAATTGAATTATCAAACCTGTTGATTAACTATTTACTAGAAAATACACAGGCTTAAAAACTACTTTTTTCACTTGGTTATGTTCGGTTCGCTTTCGGCTAACTAGTTAGGACATGATGATCGGGGAGGAATTGGAGCCCATTCCTCCTGTGGGAGTGAATGTGTCAAGAAATGACGAAGTCATTTCTTGACACATCTTATTCGATTATTTTGTTCTGAATAGTTGCCTGTCGCGTACCTCCACTATTTAAGTGATACATGCAGCTACTTGGAAAGAAAAGAATAGATGGCTTGCTAGACAGATTGTAAGTGCCCGAAGATGCAATTTCGGGCACTCTAGTACATTGTACAAGTTGTTCCTACTTTACTTTTAGAAAATGACGCTTCCTAAAATAAATAAAGGAAAAGCTCTTGGCAAAAGCTCAAGCCGCCAAAATTGTATCTTTGGCGGCCCTCTCCAGTTAAGAAGCTCTCTATTCCCTCATCTCCAAAAGCATTAGCACTCCATGTACAAGCGTTTTTGGTGAGCGACGGATGAACGACCACCATACAATTACCGAAAAAATGTCTAGGGATGCGGCGAAGTCGCATCCCTAGACATCAAAACAGCACGGTTATTGTATAGAAGTCGTTCAATCCAAAGCAAAACCAAATGCGATTGAACATAAAGCGCCCAGTATTGGATCATGTTATTTTTTGGTTAATCAACAGACGTGCTAAATTATCAAACAAATATTTTTGCTAGAAAGTAGTGTATATAAAGTACTTTGATAACTTGACGACATAAAAAAACGCCTGCATCCATCAGCTTCAATGAGTGCAGGTGATTTTATTATTTTTATGAAAACTCTACTAACTTCTCTTCATCTAGTGGCCTACTATAGTAATAGCCTTGAATCGTATCGACATTCATATCAGATAGAATCTGTAGCTGCGCCTCTTCTTCCACACCTTCCGCAACAATCTGGAATGCCAGACTATGCCCTAATGTAATAATTGTTTTCAATATAGCCTGCACGATGGCATCTTCTTCAACCCGATGGATGAAGGAACGATCTACTTTGACGCGGTCAATAGGCATTAGACGCAAGTAATTTAAGGAAGAATAGCCTGTACCGAAATCATCCAATGCAATTTGGATACCCAACTTCTTTAGCTCTATTAACTTTTGGATAGTTTCTTCTTGGTGATCGATAATAACAGATTCCGTTATTTCAAGTTCAAGTAATGATGGCTCCACATTGTAATAAGCCAGCTTCTTTTGAACTTTATCGACAAAATTAGCTTCGCGCAATTGAAGGGAGCTTACATTCACCGCCACATGCTGGATGTCGACTTCCTTCTCCGTGACTCGTTTGATCATCTGCAAACTAGCATCTAGCACCCAATCTCCAATGGCAATAATTTGACCTGTGCTTTCTGCTAAGGGAATGAACTCCGCTGGTGAAACCATTCCTAATTCTGGATGCTTCCATCGAATAAGTGCTTCGACTCCCATCATCTTCCCACTGTTAATATCCAACTGTGGCTGATAATGAAGGAAAAACTCTTCGTTCAACAATGCCTGCCTCAAACCATCTTTTAATCTGAGTTCCTTTTCAATTTGTTCTTTCATGTCGTTGTTAAAGAAGTAGATACAGTTCCGACCTTGTTCTTTTGCGTAATAGAGAGCCGTATCGGCAGCTATTAGTAATTCCCCTATCGTTTCTGCATCAGCGGGATACAGAGAGATGCCCATAGAAGCTGTGATATAGATATTTTGTCCAAATAATGGGAACGGATTCGAGAATGATTCATGGATGTCCTGTAAAGATGAATAGGTATACTCTACTGCATCTTTTTTAGTCCGCATGATCAACACAAATTCATCTCCTCCGAATCGTCCAAAAAAACTATTCTTCGGTAACATTTCATCTATTCGTTTCCCTACTTCAATCAGCAACTCATCTCCGTATGCATGCCCCTTTGAATCATTCACATGTTTAAACTGGTCCAAATCGAGAAATGTGACTACTATCATTTCTTCATCAACATTTACTTCATCAATCCATTGTTGGAGTACTTTTTCGATTGAATTACGATTGGCTAAACTCGTGAGTGAATCATGGCTAGCTTGGTAATCCAATTCATCCACTTGGTTTTTAATTTGTAGCGCCATTTGTTCGACAGCTCGTGCAATTTCACCGACTTCATCTTTCCGCTTTATACCCATTTCAACACTAAGATTACCGTGCTTTATTTTATTAATCTGGCGAACAATGGATGGAATATCTTTCAATAAATAGTGTAAAACAAATGAAAGTGTTGCTAGCAAAATAATGATAGTAATCGTCCAAGCCATTACAATCAATTTTTCATATGAGGCAAGAGGTTTTAATATAACGTCTTCCGGTACATAGACGCCTATTTTCCAGCCAAGCTCATCTAGCTGACGAACAGAAGCATAATAAGTGGTCTTATCTTTTTCAAGTTGTAATAGTCCTTTTTCTTCTAGCTGTGCCTCCTGAAAGCTTGACCACATCTTCTCAGGATCGTATAAAATATCTCCTTGATTAGAAACTAAAATTAACTTTTGTCCATCTGTCTCGAATGGTTCTAACAAGTCAGCTAGAGCATCTAAGTGAATATAGACACCAAGATAACCCATCCGTTCATTTTCTATTGTAACCGGGTGCGAGATACTAATCGTCAATTCTTTTGTCAAATAGTCCAGGTACAGTGGAGAATAGGAAAGTCCCTCCATTTCCGAAGCTTGTTGATACCAAAGACGTTCTTTGATGGAATAGGTAGGACCTGAAACATAATCGTGATTTGCAATGAAGTAACTATTCTTTGTATGGGCGAGCCAAATCATCTGGAGGTCTTCATTTTTTTCTTTTGCGCTCACTAATGCCTTTTGAATCCATTCATAATCTTTATTAGAACGAACATTTTCTCTTTTTTCATTAGCCTTCATAAAGCTTTCGATGACTGGAATAGACGACAGTTGTCGCACGGCTTCACCTTTTTGTTCAAACACGGATGAAACAGCATTTTTTACATTGTCATTTTTTATGGCGAGCTCTCGTTCAACTTGGTCGATTAGTATATCTTTTGTCATGGAGTGAGAGTAAAAGGCAATTGTCAACATCGTTGACAACACAACTATAAGCATTGCGGTGACGACTTTGCCACTAATTCCAATTTTCACAAACACTCCCCCCTCTTTAGCCTCATTTATTATAGATTCGCATTGTATCGACTTTTTTCCTGCTTATTCAGCAAAATTATCAAAAAAATGATGAATTTGATGAAAATATTAGTAGAAATACATGTTACTCTAAGGGAAATTACACTAGAGAGTAGCTGATATATATGACAAAGGGAAGGACTTATTATGAAGGACAGCTTTATTCATGGGGTTTATGATAATACGCTTGTGGTGGGGTTATTTGTTTGATTATAGCTATGCCACTAAGTTCGGATACCTCTTACCACAAGTCTAGCTACTACTAGGCTTGTGGTAAATGGCTACCCCAGGTACCGATGGTTCATCGAAGAGAAATATCTAACACCTGTACAAGGCAGAGTACTTGTCCCACTGCTCCTGTTAAGTTACTGTCACTAACTCAACGGCTTCTACGACCAAAGGTGTTCCAGCAGATAGATCGCCGGTAACCGTATTAAAAGTCAATTCCGTGGCAGAAATGGTATACGAATCACCCTCTTGTAGCACACCGTTTATATAGAGATTATAGTAACCATTCGTAACGACTGGAAAAGCAGTTGCTGCAGTCCCGCTATCATCCAAAAAGGTACTCGCGGCGACAGTAGTAGCATCTGCAACAACTAAGGGTGCTGCCAATACATTAAAAAATCGTGTCGAAGAACCTGAAACATTCACGTGAATATTAATAAGTGAAAGCGCCATTCGATTCACCTCCTTTCGTCTACACTGTAGTACATGCAAGACTTCCATTGGATGACAGGGCTGTCCATCTAAAAAACTTATATCACTTTTAAGAATACAGGCTGGCTGAGAATGTCAGCAACTCAAGAATAATTGGTGTTCCCCTATAAATGATCGAATTAGATGGGCTAATCGTTAAGTTACTAGTATTCACTGTATACATCCCCCCCTCCTGGATGACTGCGTTGATGTATAAATCAGCATATCCATTTGGGCTGAAGTTCATAAATTCCGTTGTCGGACTTCCATCATCGTTATAAAATAGAGTTGAGGGAAGTGTAGTTCCATTCGTTAAATCTATATTGGCCGATGCAACATAAAAATATCTTTTTACAGTTGGTATAATAGTAATTTCGGAAGGATTTACTGGTGGCTTTATCGGAGGAACTCCAATGCAAGAAGAACTAATTTTTATTGTTGGCCAGCAGATGGTCTGACTCCTACATATAGTAATTTTAGTCATTTCCGCCATCCTTTTCCGTTTTTTATATTTCTCCATACTGTTATCACCCCCTATCCATACTATATGATAATAATTAGTTGGCTGATTAGCCTTTTATCCCTGTTTGACGTATATGTATTACAGGAAGAACCTTCTACCTTCTACTTTCCACACCAAACCTCTGCAAGCAATTGAATACCATAATCAATTTCCTCATGTGAAAGCCCACCATATCCGAGCAACACTAGATGGTCAGGTTTTGCATTGACGTAAGAATTTGAAACTGGATACACACCAATATGATTGGCTTTTGCCAATGCAATAGCTTCTTTTTCAGTTAAATCTGCCGGTAATTTTATCACGATATGCAGACCAGAGTTCTCCCCAATCACTTCATAATCAGGCGTTAAATAATGATGAATAGCCTTGATAATTGTCTTCTGCTTTTGTCGATAAATCGTCCTCATTTTATCGAGATGACGCCTCCAATACCCTTCTCCGATAAAATCCGCGAGGGTAAGTTGGTCCATTCGAGAAACTGTTGATTTTTGAAGCGCAAATAGCTGCTCAAATGGTTCCACAAGCTTCATAGGCAAAACAAAGTAACTCATACGAAGTGAAGGAATCAGTGTCTTTGAAAATGTTCCAAAGTAAATAACACGCTCCATTTGATCCAGCTCAGCAAGAGACGGAATCGGCTTTCCCTTATAGCGAAATTCACCGTCATAATCATCCTCGATGATGTACGCATTGTTTTGATGCGCCCACTGAATTAACTCAATCCTCCTTTGGACCGGTAAAATCATCCCAAGTGGAAATTGATGCGCAGGCGTTGTGTAGAGTAACTGATGTGGTCCACTTGGAATTGTCACGCCGAACTCATCAACAGGAATCGCTTCGTAAGTAATATGGTACCGATCGAAAACCGCTCTCGCACGAATAAACCCAGGATCTTCAATAGCAACAGACTGCACTTCATGGAAAAACTGACAAATTATCTGTAATTGTACTTGCGTGCCGCTACTGATAAAAACTTGTTGTGGTGTACAGAATACACCTCGGGATTGCTGAACATATGTAGCAATTTCTTGACGTAATCTCCATTCCCCCTGCCAAGGACTTGTAGCGAATGAGGCATCTCCTATATGCCGACCTAGTAACCTTTTCCACGTTTTAAAAGGAAAAGCATCCTTCGCTACATGGCCTGAATGGAAGTCGATTTCAATGTCAGTCACTTCAGAAGGCACACTTTGCACTGGCTGCACTTTCTGAGAGAGAAATTCATAGTCATAAGCTGCAACAAAGTAACCAGATCGCTCTTTACTGTCAATATAACCTTCAGCCACTAATTGAGCATAGGCTTCCTGAACCGTATGAACACTGACACCTAAATCTCTAGCAAGCTGTCGTTTGGATGGTAACTTTGTATGTAAAGGAAGCTGATGCTGTATGATTTTTTCTCGAATTTGTTTATAAATTTGAAGATAATATGGATCGTTCCCATTGAACGCTAGCTCCACAAAAAACACTCCTTTGATATGGTTACTTTGATGTAATTTGGTACTTCTTATCATATCAAAATTCATGTGTAATAAAACAAAGGAGAGATGAACTATGGAAACTATTCAATTAATCGGAAATGATGTACTGTTACGGCTCATGACTAAGGACGATGTAGAGGGCATATACGCGAGCTGCCAGGACAAACGCATTTGGACGCATATGTCGCAGACGTTGCAAACGAAAGAGGACGTACAGGCCTATGTTAAACAGGCACTCGTAAATCGAGAAGCAGGAACGGAATATCCTTTTGTTATCGTCCTTCGAGCAACAAATGAAATAATTGGTTCGACACGTTTTTTTGATATTGCCACTGCCCATAAAAGTTTGGAGCTCGGACACACCTGGCTACATCCATCCGTTTGGCGTACAAACATCAATACAGAATGCAAATATTTACTGCTATCTTACTGCTTTGAGCAACTACAATATCAACGGGTGCAAATTAAAACAGGACACCAAAATACCCGATCACAAAAAGCCATCGAGCGAATTGGCGCCACAAAAGAAGGGATTTTACGTAATCATATGATTCGACCGAATGGAGAGGTGCGGCATACAGTTATGTATAGTGTTGTACAAGAAGAATGGCCTGAAGTGAAACGGCATATTGAAGGGTTGATGAAAAAGTACGGGAAGTAGATTTTTGTTTGTCAAAAAGGTGAGCACCTACCAGCCGTGTCTCACCTGCTGTTTCACTCGATATGCTTCTTATTCACCAAGTCTTTTTTGTACCAGTTTTTCAATTTGTTTAATGCCCTTCTTAGGGGTCGGCAAGTCCTCCGGCATTGTTCCACCCAATTCTTCGATTGTTTGGCGGACTTTTTTTCCCACTTCAAAGTGGGTTTGGTTCGCATCTGATTTTCCCTGTACATTATCACGGCGCAGTTTTTCATCCGTTTGTGTCGCTCGGAATAGATTAGCCGCCAACTCTGTGCTACCCATGTAGTCCAATATTTGATGGCTCTTCTTTAACTCTTTTCGTTGATGAATCTCTTTCGCCCCTAATCCACCATACAGACCCTTATAGCCGTGGTTTTGAAAAACGGCATAATCTATTGGTGTTTCCACACCAGCGTTTTGGGCTGCTTCTGCTAAGGATTTATTATGTTCCTTCAGTTCATTCCGAATGGCTAAGCGTTTTTTATCTTCATCGAGTCTTGCAAACTCATCTTGTAATTCTTGTTTACGAGTCTGTACGGCAAAATAGGTTTGTCCCAATGCAACAACTTCTTTTTTGGGATCGGCATTTTGTACGATAAGATAGCATGCATAGCGGGATAGCACTATGTCTTCAATTTCACGTTCTGCGCCAGAGCCGATTTCAACCATTCTTCCCACGTGGGAAAAATGGTCGTCGGAATCTTGTTGGCTATTACTACAAGCCTCAATCGCCTTTGCAACAACATTCAAGAACTTATCATATCTCTTGTATTGAAGAACTTGTGCTAGATCTCTCGCATACCAAATTTCTTGACCATATTCATTCATATACTTGTATCGCTCAAATGTCTGTTCACTATACTTATCAACTCAACTTTCGCACCTAATAAAACAGTGTGATCAGTTGGTTGAACTAGTTTTATGGCCTAATCAATAGGTCCATTGACAATTTCATAAATGAAAAAAACACCTCATTCTTTTGGTATAGTGAGATTATCGAGAAATCACTACCACATAGAAGAGGTGCCTACTAATATGATAGATCATAACCATGATAATAATCAACTACCTAAAGAACTTCGCTCTGTTTTCTCAGAGCTAGAGATTTTCAAACACTTGCGTAATGCCGGCATTCAAAAGTCAGTGGGTTTCAGCTCTTCATACCTATTTCAAATTGTCTTTTGTTTGATTTTCCAACATAGAAATTGGTTTTCTCTTTTAGAATCAAAGAAAGCGGAGCGCTATCCAGCTAAAGATGCCGTGTACCGATTCTTAAATCAATCCACGTTCAATTGGCGACGGTTTTTACTAGCTTTCAGTGCCTCTACGATTCAAAAAGTGGGACACCTCACGGACCAAACTCGTCCAAAGGTGTTTATTATTGATGACTCATCTTTTGATCGAAATCGCAGTAAAAAGGTAGAGCTTCTCGCTCGCTGTTTTGATCACGCCTCACCAAAAATGCGTTTTTACAAAGGTTTCCGAATGCTTACATTGGGCTGGTCAGATGGCTACACGTTTATGCCGGTTGATTTTTCTTTACTCAGCTCGAAAAACTCTCAAATAAATGGAATTCAAGCGGATATCGATAAGCGTACATCTGGCTATAAACGCCGTGTAAATGCGTTACAAACGGCTCCTGAACAAATTCCAGCTATGATTCAGCGTGCGCTTTCGAGTGGAATTGACGCAAGTTATGTCTTGATGGATTCTTGGTTTACAATGCCACCTCTTATCAAAGGAATTGTTGACCAAGGGATTGATGTCATCGGCATGGTAAAAGCAACGAAACAGCGCTATTCCGTGGCGGGTCAGCTGGTTGATTTAAAGAAGCTTTATCATCTAGCGCAGCCCGTTCAAGATAAAAAGAGCATCCTTCGTTCCATTCATTGTGTCATGTCGAACGGGACACCTATAAAAATTATATTCATTCAAAATCGAAATAAGAAAAGCGAATGGCTCGCCATTCTCAGTACCGACTGTACGCTTTCCGAACAAGAAATTGTGCGAATTTACGGCATGCGCTGGGATATTGAGGTGTTTTTTAAGACGACTAAATCTCTTTTGAAACTCCAAAAAGAGTTTCAAGGTCGTTCATATGATAGCTTGATTAGCCATACAACGATTGTATTTTCTCGCTATATCGTACTGGCTTGGCAAAACCGCTGCAACACCGATGAACGGACATTAGGTGGGCTTTTTTATGAATTATGTGATGAAGTCAATGAACTAGATTGGGCTGTGGCTTTACAGCAATTGATCGAGCTTTTTCAAGATGTCCTGAAACAGACCAATTCCAAACTCAAAAAGCTAGTCGAAAATCAACTACAGCAATGGATGGCTGGTTTACCTAGTTACATCAAGGCTTATTTGCCGATTTCGCCCTGCGAAAGTTGAGTTATCAATATCAGTCATGTTAAATCCCCTTTCCGCTAATTTCAATTATCCTTTTTAAAAGTCCTCTCGTGCTCAAGCAGCCATTCCTTCCTCCACAAGCCACCTGCATAACCCGTCAACTTTCCGTCTGCGCCGATAATGCGGTGACAAGGAATGACGATACTTAATTTATTTTTACCATTGGCAGTTCCCACTGCTCTGACAGCTTTTTCATTGTTAATGGAAACAGCAATATCTTTATAGGACCCTGTTTCAGCGTAGGGAATTGTTGTCAAAGCGTCCCAGACCGTTTTTTGAAATTCTGTACCTTCAAAGTGATAAGGGAATGTAAATACATGACGCTCACCTTTAAAATATTCGTCCAGTTGATTAAAGCAATCTACTACAACTTTGCTTGTTTCGTCCCCTACCACATTGACGACCCCGTCTCGCTCAACGAACAGAATTGAACTAACAGCTTCCTTTGAACCCACTATTTCTATTACACCAATTGGTGATTTGTAATCTAATTTATGCATTGTAAGCCCCCCACTTAGTTTCATTTCAAAAAGTGCCGGATACTCAAATCATTCAAAGTTTGGTGAGTACCTGGCACTTTTATTTGATTGTATTTACTTTTTCTCTAAAACCGCAAAGTAATTTCCTTCATTATCTGCAAAGTTAAATACTCTACCTGAAGGCATCGTGACTAGCTCCCCGACCGTGACCTGCTTATCCGATAAATCCTTGTACAATGCATCCAAGTTATCCGAGAACAGCAGCAAGGAAGGCGTTTGAAGGTTTAATTCCGGTTGCATTTTTGCAATGAGTTCTTTGTTATGAAGGATAATTGTCGTTTCCGAATCCTTTGTTGGTGCAATCTCAATCCATCTCATGCCCTGGCCATTATCCTCTTCTGAAATAACGCTAAATCCCACTGTCTCTGTCCAAAACTTCACTGTCTCGTCCTGGTTATTGACATATAGCATAATTTGACCAATTTTTGTAATCATGATTTCACTCCCTTCGGTAATTTTTTCACCATTAATACTCAATATATTATTTTCACCAAAAACAGAACACATATTCTATTTTATCGACTTTTTCGTTGTTGTACCACTTATCCTTACTTTCCCTAATGAACTAATTATAAAGCACTTTTTGTGTCTCTGTATAGACACATACCCGGTTACGTCCTTCTCGTTTTGCGGCATATAAAGCTATATCAGCTTTATTCAAAAGCTGATGTAGTGTTTCCTCTGTCTCCTGTGTTGCCTCAGCCACTCCACTACTTAACGTAACGGAAATAGCTCCTTCAGCAGTAATGAGGGGCTGTGCTTCTACATGCCTCCGCAGCTGATTAGCCAACGCTTCACCCTCAAGTGCCGTACTTCCATTAAGTGCGAGAACGAATTCCTCACCGCCATATCGAGCAAATAGGATGCCTTCTTCCAATTGCGTTTGGCAAACTTTCACTACATGCCTAAGCATTTGATCACCAACATCATGACCATAAGTATCATTCACTTTTTTAAAAAAATCAATATCGATTAAAATAACGGTTAATGGTGATGAGGTCTTCTTTGCCGCGGCAAAGTCTTGCTCAGTTTGCTGAAAAAATGCCCGACGATTTAAGATTTGTGTCAGCTCATCATAATAAGCTTGCTGCTCCAATTTCACTTGCAGCCTTTTTAACTCTGTAATATCAGTAAAAATAAGTAATAGACCTTTACGATCATGAGTATGTTGCAATAAAGACGTTCGAACCTGATAGATACGCTTCGAATCATCGACATCTACTTGCATTTCCCAAATGAATGCAGCAGTCTCGAATTCAGAAGGAAATGAGTCTCCCACTAGTGCAAACCAAACCTTATCAAAATCCATGCCAAACATCGATTTATGTAACCCGGGAAACATTCTTACACACACCTGGTTATACTCAATTAACCGATAAGATTCATCCAACACAATCACACCATCATTAATACTATTAAATATCGTGTCTTTAGCAACTGGCATAATCATAAACATACGTGATGAGTTAATAGACCATAAATATAACAGCGAAGAAAGCCATAAAACCATAGGCACTGGATCGATGCCTGGAGGTGTAAATCCGATTAAATAAAGAAAAGCTGTTAGCATAGGAAGTAGTTGGCTACACATCAACGCAAATAATTGCAGACGATAAACCTTAGCTGTTTCTCTCCAACGAGAAAGTACTAGTAAAAAAGCTACGAACATGCAGGAAAATATGAAAGCACCATAAATCATATACCACATGCCAATCTCCTGATGAACGTAGGGAGCCCCCAAAATCGGATCAATTTCAAACACTCTATAATAAAAATGATGCCAATCATTCGTAGCAACCATTACTAAACTAACAATGGGAATTATAAAAAGAGCCACATACCTTTTTTTCGTTAGTTTAATTCCCAAATACTTCATTATAAATAACAGCCCAAGAGGTGGAGCAAATGGTAAGCCAATATATAGAATAACTGTCCAAAACTTAATTTGCTCCAGTGTCATAGCCATTAGTCCAAGAGCAGATGCAAAACAATAAATCGTGATGGACGAAGTATACAGAATAAAAATATTAGCTATATTAGTATAGTTATGACGCCTGACAAATACATACAAGCATAAATATAAATTAAGTATCCCTGATGTAACAACAAGCGTAATATAAGCCGTCAATTGTGAAGTCATAATTTGACACCTCTTTTTGGATAGCTTTTTCACTTCAGTGTAGCATATATAAAATAGTTGTGAATATTTATTTAACAAGTTACAAAAAGCAAGCATAGAAAGCTGAATGTCAGCCATCTATGCTTGCTTTTATTTACTTACACTTCTTCTACTTCTATCTCCACTGAACTACTAGACTCGGGTAAATCTTCACTCAAACCAAGTACCTTCGCCGTTGAAGCATGAACTTCTCGTAACAACTCGGGGTTGTCCATGAGTGACAGACCATAAGAAGGTACCATTTCCTTCAGTTTCGGTTCCCACTCTGTCATATGTTGTGGGAAGCATTTTTTAATGACTTCAAACATAACGTGAACGGCAGTCGAAGCCCCTGGAGAAGCACCCAGTAACGCTGCAACAGAACCATCTTCGGCAGTGACTACTTCCGTACCAAATTGAAGCGTTCCTTTACCGCCCGCCTCCGTGTCTTTAATTACTTGCACACGTTGACCAGCTACCACAAAATCCCACTCGTCGATTTTAGCATTCGGGATAAACTCCCGTAGCTCTTTCATACGCTGTTCCTTTGATAACATCACCTGCTGGATTAAGTACTTTGTCAATGACATTTCCTTTGCACCAGCTGCTAACATCGTCAAGACATTATTCGGTTTGACAGAAGTGATTAAATCGAGCATGGAGCCCGTTTTCAAAAATTTCGGTGAGAAGCCGGCAAATGGTCCGAATAGCAATGATTTTTTATTGTCGATAAACCGTGTATCCAAATGCGGAACAGACATTGGTGGAGCACCAACCGCGGCTTTTCCATATACTTTTGCATGATGCTTCTCCACAACTTCAGGATTATTACACACCATAAATATCCCACTCACTGGGAATCCGCCGATATGTTTACTTTCAGGAATACCGGTTTTTTGCAGTAAATGTAGACTTCCACCTCCGCCTCCAATAAAGACGAATTTCGCAGTATGTTTTTCTACAGCACCACTATCGACATTCTTCACTTTCACTTCCCACGAACCGTCATCCGTACGTTTTATACCATCCACACTATGCTTGTAATTCATATCAACATTTTTAGTCTTTAGGTGATCAAATAACATACGCGTTAAAGCACCAAAGTTAACATCTGTTCCAGAATCGATTTTGGTTGCCGCTATCGCTTCATTCGCTGGACGACCTTGCATAATAAGTGGAATCCATTCCATCAGCTTTTCCGGGTCTTTGGAAAACTCCATCCCCTCAAATAAAGGGTTGTTTGACATTGCTTCAAAACGTTTCTTTAAAAACGTTATATTTTCTTCCCCTTGTACCATACTCATATGAGGCAATGACATGATAAAGTCCTGTGGATTATGTATCAGCTGACGGTTTACAAGATACGACCAAAACTGCATGGAAACCTGAAACTGTTCATTTATGTTTATCGCTTTGCTAATATCTACAGATCCATCTGGTTTTTCACTAGTATAGTTAAGCTCACACAGTGCCGCATGCCCCGTTCCCGCATTGTTCCATTCGTTAGAGCTTTCTTCGCCTGCGCCTGCAAGCTTCTCAAACACTTTAATGTTCCATTCCGGTACCAATTCTTTCAGCATTGTCCCTAAAGTTGCACTCATGATTCCGGCACCAATTAAGATAACGTCTGTTTTCTTTTCGCTGTTGCTCATTTTTATCATCCTTATACTCTAAGATTTGCAGAAAGGATATAGGGGCTCCTGATTAGGCGTCACATATCTTCTGTCTCAATTATAACAATCACAAAATGTAATACAATTCTCTTCAGATGATTCCTATTATATAGTAGTTATCATCTATTTGAAAGATGGTAAAAGGAAGCAATCACGCTCACAGGAGTTCATATGACAGCCGAACGAAAGCCATAACCCTTGTGACAAGTAGGGTTATGGCTTCGTTTAGTTAAATTGTTATTTAGATATAGAGGTAACTTTACATAAATTCTTCTGGTATTGGTTACATTAATTTTTTGCAATTTTTTGAACGGCTTCTTGTTGATTAGCATGGAGTAAATGATTCGAAGCATTCGATGTACCACCGCAATGAGTGCTTTTTTCTTGCCCAATCGAGCAGCGACTCCTGATTTATTTCCAGCCTACCCGTTCAAATATCTCTGTTGCCTGCTTATGAAAATGACCGAGACTGGCAATATCAACCGGTTGCTGCTTGAAATTCCCCCAGTTTTTTAGCATTTCAGGCATATCAGCTTCATCATTCACTGGAAACTCGTAACTGCCTTGCGTAAGCAAAGTTTGTCCCTCGCGGCTCGTTAAGAATTCCGCGAGCTTAAGTGCATGATCCTTATTTGGAGAATACTTGGCCAATCCAATTCCACTAATATTCATATGAGCCCCCGTCGTCTGCTGATTCGGAAAAAAGACACCCAGCTTCTCCGCAATCTCCCTCTCCTCTGGATCAAGGGAAGCCGACATTTGACCAATATAATACGTATTCATAATTGCAACATCCCCAATCTTCGCCGCAATCGCCATAGCTTGGGCCCTATCTCCCCCTTCCGGCTCACGGGAAAGATTCCGAACAATACCTTCAGCCCACTTCTCCGCTTCCACTTCTCCGGATAGCTCAATAAACGAGGCCAGCAAAGACTGATTGTATAAGCTGGATGCAGACCGTATCAGCACCCTTCCTTTCCATTGCTCACTTGTCAAATCTTCATAGGTAGACAGCTCGTCCGGGTCTACACGATCTTTAGCATACACAATCACTCTGGAACGGGTAGCGATTCCCGCCCAATAGTTATCTGGGTCGCGCCACTCCGCAGGAACGTTCCGCAGAAGAGTTTCCGATGTCATTGGTTGAAGCACCCCACTTTGCTTCGCGAAATTAAGGACACCTCCGTCAACAGCAAGGAACAGATCTGCAGACGATGCTTTCCCTTCTCGCTGTATTCGTTCTACAAGTTCCTCTGCTGTGCCCTTAACTTCATTAACCTGAATGCCCGTTCGTTTTGTAAATTCCCGAAAAACTTCGTTGTCTATTTGATAATGCCTTGCTGTGAACACATTAACGACTTGTTGCTTATTTTCTGAGCTCTTTCCCCGATTCATTTCATAAAGTAAAAAAGTAGTTAGAAATAAGATCAAAGAAACCACCAGCAGGAATCTCCTCTTAATCCGCTGTTTCATTGAATTCAACCTCCAGCTTATTATTGTGAAGACGACTCGATAATGAAATGGTCACAGCCGTTCCTGCCCCTTCCTTACTTTGGATAGTCATATAACCGTTGTAGCGATCGACTAGCCGCTTGGCGATTGCCAAACCAAGACCTGTTCCCCCCAACTTCCGACTTCGCATCTTTTCTACCCGATAGAAACGGTCCATTACATATGGTAAATCCTTTTCAGGAATGCCTATTCCACAATCTGTAACTACAAAAACCGCCTCATCTTTATGTACAGAACCTGTAACATGTATAGAGGAGCCGGCTGCAGAGTATTTCACTGCATTATCCAATAAAATCAACATCAGTTGCTCCAAATGCCTTTCAGAAATTAATACCTCCTGATTATTGAAGCCTGAAAAAGCAGTTTCAAATGTAAATTGGGGATGAAGTTGCTCACATTGTCCAATGATATGGAGCATCGTCCGATCTGCTCGCGACGTAACTTCATCAGGAGCATTTCTATCCTGCTCCATTCTTGTGAGAGTGAGTAAATCCTGAACGAGTGATTTTAGCCGCGTTAGCTCATAGTAGGAAATGTTTAAAGATTCTTCTAAAACTTTAGGATCATCCTTGCCCCAACGAAGTAAAAGGGACATATGCCCGTCCATAATAGCAATGGGCGTTCTCAATTCATGCGAAGCATCCTCTACGAATTGGCTTTGCCGAGCGTAAGAAATCTCAACTTGATCCATCATGTCGTTAAAAATTCTCATCAGGGTAGTGATTTCATCTTCTTTGTCATGGACTATCATTCGCTCCTGTAATCCTTTGCGTTTGACATTCTTCATCGTCTTGGCCATTGACTGAAGGGGCTTTAGTAATTGCCACGCGAGCAATCCACCGCCTAAACCACTTAGGACGACAGCCCCAATTCCCGAAAGAACGAACACACGAAATAAAGCTTCCGTCATCTTCTGGAATCGATTCATATTTTTTATGATTTCAATTGTTCCATTAAAGGTATGGATTGTAATCGGGCTCCTCAATACAAGTAAGGAATGTCCCGCCTCCTCAACAATAACGATTTCGGTCTTCGTCTTTTGTACTGGGGCAATCCACTCTTCAGGAATCCCTTCTGATACTGCGATTACCTTATTCCCTTGCTGATCGATGATACGAATCAGCTGGTTGTTCTGGTTTCTCTTATTTAAATAACTGCGAATTTTTGGCAACTCGGCTTGAGTAAATCTAGCTTCTCTTTCCAAAATCTCATTCAAAATATCGTTCATCTGTTGTTCTACCTGCTTTTTCTCCTGACCAATCATCCATTTCTCGACAAATATATATTGCACGGAATTATAGGCGATGAACAATACAAAAATAAGGCAAGCCGACCATAAGGTTAGCATCCATTTAATTGGTATCCGTGAAAATTTGTTCTTAAAAGTATAACTTTTCATGTTTTCATCATATAACCAATGCCACGTATGGTTTGGATATAGCTTGATGTTCCCGGTTCGTCGATTTTGTTACGCAAATACCGAATATATACATCCACTACATTCGTATCAACCACGGCATCAAAGCCCCATACTTTATCAAGGAGCATCTCTCTACTCATTACGCGATTAACATTTTCCATGAGCGCTGCCAACAGATCAAATTCGCGCTTGGTTAACCCAATCTCTTCCTGCTCTCTTTTGACAACTCTCAAGTCTGCACTGAGAGACAAATCTTGAAATGTCAGAATGGATTGAGACAATTCAGCAGCTTCTCTCCGAAAAATAACCCTCATACGCGCCTTTAACTCTTCAATAGAAAAGGGCTTGGGCACATAATCGTCTGCACCACAATCTAGACCAGCTACCCGATCTTTAACGCTGTCTCTAGCTGTTAACATAATGACGGGCGTTTTTCTAGCTAGACGAATCTGCCGACAAACTTCTATCCCATCCATCTTCGGTAGCATCAGATCCAACAAGATAATATCCCACTCTGCAGAAAGTGCAAGCTGTAGCCCCGTCACTCCGTCATATGCCAATACCACATCATTCCCCTCACGTCGCAGCTCCATCTCGACGAAGCGCGAAAGATGTCGTTCATCTTCTATAAATAATATCCGCTTCATTCCATTTGATTCCTCTCATTACCAGCTTTTCTTCTTACTTAATTACAAACTTCATGTAACTAATTATACCGTTAATGAGAATCATTTTCAATTAGATTAAGAATTATAATCCTATCCATAAACGTCAATCGACGGAGGTATTTATAGCGACCCTACTGATTTTTAAAAATGATAGATTTGCTAAAAAAGAGCATGAGGTATGAACAAGGAAATATAGTCATTCCAATTTTCCTAGCCACTCCTTATTAACAATAATCTCCACTCTCTGTTTCACCATTATTTATGGTAGAGTTCTCCGTAACAAGTATAAGTGCGGTTTTGCTTATAAGCTTTATAATATGAGAAAGGAAGGTGATAAGCATGCTATACAAAAGAAGTTAGTTGATAAAATCAATCTAGAGACAAGCCCAGCCTTCATCATTCTGTTTGGTTCATTCGCTAAAAGCACGACACCTGATAAAAGTGATATCGACCTTGCTTATTTCAGTGATAGGCAGCTATCATCTTATGAACGTTTTATGCTTGCTTCCGAGCTTGCAGCAATTGCCGGTCGAGAAGTAGATTTAGTCGACATTAAACAAATCGATACAGTATTTACAATACAAATTTTTGAGCAAGGTAACCCGATTTATATACATGACAAGAACGAATTTACACGCCAAAAAATGCGTGCTTATAGCATGTATGCTACGTTAAGCGAGCAACGTGCTGCAATTATTGATGCAATTAAAGAAAGAGGGAGTGTATTCGGCAATGGATGATGTTATTTTAAATAAAACGATGACAATTGAACGTTGTATTAAACATATTCACGAAGTGTACGAGGGCAATCCTGCAAACTTAACGGACTTCACGAAACAGGATAGTATCATTTTAAATATTCAACGCGATTATGAGGCGAGCATTGATTTAGCGATGCATATTGTCAGCGAACGTAAGATTGGCGTACCAAAAGCAAGTCGTGAAGCATTTAAATTGCTACTAGACGCTGGATTAATTGAAAATAGCTTAGCAAAAACAGTGATGAATATGGTCGGATTCCGGAATATTGCTGTACATGACCTGCCAAACGTTAGGGCTTGATATCTTAGAGGCAATTTTAGAAAAGCATATCGATGATTTTAAAGATTTTACGAAGGTAATTTTACAGTTGGAGAAGTAATAGATGCCTTTAGTACATGAGTTTGGCATTATTAATGATATAAATTTATATAGTAGCTATTCTCCCAAACTGAATAATAGTATTCAAGTATACGACGAGATCGTCCAAATGTTGGTTTCACCTATCATGGAATTACACTTATTCGACCTGAATCATTATCATTGTTTTTAGATACTATATTATCAAATAAAGTCACGTCTATTGATTAACCATTTACTTGCATAATATATCGGTGAAAAAGGCTTTGAAACCACTTTTTCACTAGACTATTTCCGGTTCGCTTTCGGCGAAATAGTCAAGACATAATGACCAAGAAGGAATTGCAGTTCATTCCTCCCCAGGAGCAAGGATGGCTAGAAACGACTTCGTCCTTTCTAGCCATCCTTTTTCGGTCATCTTGTTATGAATAGTTGCCTGTCGCGTACCTACAACGTTCAAGTGAAAAATGCAGTTGCTTGGAAAGAAAAGAATAGATGACTTTTTCTATAGGGAGTAAGTGCCCGAAGATGCAATTTCGGACACTCTTGTACGTTGTATAAGGTACTCCCACTTTACTTTCAGCAAGTTTTATAAGAATGTAACACTTCCTAAAATAACAGTGGGAAGGACCATGGTAAAAACTTCAGCCAATCGAACAGCGTAGGGTTCGATTGACCTTAATTTCTGCGTTCTTTGCAGAAATTAAGGCATCTATCCAACTACTCTCGACGCTTCGCCTTTGTTCGCAAAGGCCGTTCTTCGTGGCGGCTTTTATCCAAGTAAAAAGCCAGCTATTCTTTCTTCCCTAAAAGCATTAGCGCTTTGTGTATAAGTGTTTTTGGAGAGCGATGGATGAACAAACACCATACGATTACCGGAAAAATGTATAGGGATGCGGCGAAGTCGCATCCCTATACATAAAACATAGCCCGGTAATGGTATAAAAGTCATTCAATCCACAGCGAACCAAAAGAACTGTACACAGCACGCATAGTGTTTGATTAAGTTATTTTTTGGTTAATCAACAGGCGTGAAATAAAGTCATAAAAAATTTTGAAGTAATCTCTTTGTTATGTGAAAAATTCAACAAGCTATGGAACAAAAGAGGTATATTATTCATTACAGCACCTAAAATAAAACCACCTAAAATGCTGTCAATTCAACATTTCAAGTGGTTCTTTTCATAAACCGTACTTACTTATGGTACGGTTCTCCGTGAATGGTCTAAGTGCGATTTTAACAGCAAGATCGCACTTAGATAAAGGTTTATTACTGATTCTATTTCTAGTGCAACTAACTCTATAAAATTACTTTCATCTTCTGTCGTATGTGTTGTATCTATTACTTAGTGCTATAAATCCATACTAAAAACAGCTTTTTGATTGGAACCTTACTTATATTTTTTTGGCTCTTACAATTAAAAATGATGGGCGTCGAAATTCTTTATGAAGACTCGGTAACTTTTGCACTGCTTCATTAGTTGGCGTTGGCTCAATAATCTTTTCGATTTGTAAACCATTTTCAATAAGAGTATTTAAGATTGTAGACACCGTTCGATGATACATCATGACATTATCAACTAACCAATTTTGTGTGCGTAAACCCTCATCTTGATAATGGTCAACTGCAAAATGAAGTAGCTTCTCTTCTTGGTCCGCAACCCATCCTATGTCTCCCTTATTTGCCGTTACAATTGGATGCTCTATAGAAAACAGCAGCATACCTCCATCACATAATATCGAACTAATTTTTTTTATAAGTAATTGAAAATCGGCGATATAGTGAAAAACCAGTGAACTACTAACAAAATCAATTAAGCCATTAGGTGCATTCATATCCTCAAGTGCAATTTTTTTAAATGATAGATTTTCATGAATATGTCGCTTTTTTGCAGTCGTAATCATATTAGAGGAAATATCAATTCCTGTTACATGTTTCGCGCCTTGGTGAATACAATATGCTGCAAAATCTCCCATGCCACAGCCAATATCCAATACTACTTTATCTTTTAAATTTGGAATTTGCATTAAAAAGTTTGGCTGTTCAAGTAGATTATTATAATTATTTTCTCGGGCTCTTATTGCTTCATATTGTTGAAAAAATTTATTGTCATCGTATATATTCTGTTTCATTTTTTCCCTCTATTCATCATAACGTTATGAAATATTTGCGCAATTTAATTATCACATAGCACTAAAAATTTAAATAGACTTATAATTAAATTTTTGTTAGGATGTAGATAGAGGCATGCCTACTTTTATTAATTCCATGAAAAAATATATTAAAAGGCGAAAATCATTTAGATTTTCGCCTTTATTTTTCCAATCATTCAAATGATAGATGCCTCGCCTCATAGTACCTAACCATTCTGTGCACATGCATAAGTAGCATAGCCTCGATCTTTTATAGATTGCGGGAGTATCTATATTCTTCAGAAAACCGCCTTTACTTATGGTACGGTTCCCCCTTCATAATCCTAAAAGCCCGATACACCTGCTCTAGCAATATCAATTTCATCATCTGATGTGGAAAAGTCATTTTCGAGAACGACAACAACTCATCCGCCCGTTTCAACACACTATCATGCAATCCCAGTGATCCACCAATAATAAACACGACTTTGCTCCGCCCATACGTCATCAGTGATTCAATACCCGCTGATAACTCCTCTGAAGTTTTCATTTTTCCCTCAATTGCCAACCCAATCACATACGCATCCGCCCCGACCTTTGCCAAGATCCGGTCCGCTTCCTTTTTCTTCACAATTTCCATATCCCCATCGCTTAATGATTCCGGTGCTTTTTCATCTGCTACTTCGACCAAATCAATTTTTGCATAAGCACCGAGTCGTTTTGAAAACTCCTCAATGCCCATTTTCAAATACTTTTCTTTTAGTTTTCCAACAGTCACAATTGTAATATTCACAGGTTATCCACCTTTACATTCTATTTACAAACAAACTATCCACAAGACTTATACACATATCCACAAGGGTTATCTACATCTTGTGCCCGACTATTCGTTCGCCACAAGATATAATGCCGCCTCTTCACAATAGGTACAGTTTGTGGATAACTTTTCTTCATCAGACAACGCTTTCATAATCGGAAACTTTTCTTGCTCCGCTACAAAAACGTCAAGTGCGTGATTTATATGGGTTTCACAGCTATAAATCTTCATTTTCATCCCTACTTTCTTCTTTTTCATTGTTCACAAAGTTATTCACAAATATTTAGATTTATCCACAAAGAGCGAAAACATTAAAAAAACAGGTAGAATAGCCATCAGCTAGCTATTCTACCCACTGTGGATAAGATTTTATTGTAATCTGTGTGTAATAGTAAAGGCTTAGAACGAGTTACCATCTTTCAAAACCATTTCAACCTCAAGCAACTGGCCTTCTCTGTACACTTTCATTGTCATCGTATCGCCGACCTGCTTCGCATTATACAGATGTTTGCGCAAGCTGACCATATCCTCAATTTTTTCACCATCCATTTCAACAATGACATCATACTTCTGAACCCCTGCCTCTTGCGCTGGTGAATTGAAGATGACATCTGTAATAACAACCCCATCCGTCACATCCCCTGGTAAAGCTAATAATCCCCTTTGCTGTTGTTCAGGTATACTTCTGAGGTCAATGAGCGAAACACCCATTGTCGGTCGATTCACAGTGCCAGTCGTCTCAAGATGATCAATAATAGGCATCGCGAGGTTAATAGGAATAGCTAGACCAATTCCCTCAACCGTTGCTTCCGATATTTTCATCGAATTAATACCAATGAGCTGGCCTGCCATATTGATGAGTGCCCCACCAGAGTTCCCTGGATTGATAGCTGCATCTGTTTGCAATACATCCGCATACCAATCAATCGTTCCATTCTTATCAAAATCAATCGGGATGGAACGGTCTTTACCGGAGACAACCCCCATCGTGACTGAGCCTGAGAAGCCTAGACCTAATGGATTTCCAATCGCAATAACCGTTTCTCCACGCTTTAACACATCTGAATCGCCAAACGTAGCCACAGTCTTGACATTTGCAGCATCAATTTCGATAACCGCGAGGTCTGTCCACATATCTGTACCAACTAACTTGCCGGCTGTCTTTGTCCCATCATCAAATGTAATTTCAAGCTCTTGTGCACTCTCTACAACATGATGATTTGTGACAATATACGCTTTACCATCCTGCTTCTTATAAATAACACCTGAGCCTGTGCCGGCTTCCTTTGACGTTTCCGTTGTTGACCAGAAATCACGGACAGTCTGTAAATTCGTCACACCGACAACTGAATCGATGACCTCATCAATAATTTCAGTCAAGTCCGTCGTCACTTCAACAGAAATTTGTTCCGTTTGCTTCACATTTGTATTTGGCACAACTTGTACTTCCTCCGGAGCACTTGATAAATTCGTCATGAGCAACCAAACACCAAGGCCGCCAATAACAGCTCCAAACAAACTCGGGAAAAAACTTGCTTTTCGCTTCGATGGTGGAGCAGGTGGCTTATACTCCGACCTCACTTCATATTGCGGTTTGGGCTCTTCCTGATCAGAAGACCGATTAAATTCATCCATACACCTCTCCCTTTCACATTATCCTATAGTTAACTCTACCCCATTTTACCCTTTTAACAACAAAAAACCTCACCCACACAGGCAAGGTCTTCATTCTATACTGTCACAAGCTCCGTCGGCTGATCAGCATCCGTATCATACAAATGGACATACTCACCTGTCCGAATACCACACGTCTCCAACGTCTGTGAAACACTCATCCTTGCAAGGTCCTTCATATTATTATCTTTACTTAAATGCGATAAATAAATACGTGTATCTTTCTGTTCAACGACCTCACTCATGGCAACCGCCGCATCTTCATTCGACACATGCCCAACGTCACTAAGAATTCTACGTTTCACTGACCACGGATACCGTCCCATTTGTAACATACTAACATCATGATTACTTTCAAACACAAATGAATCTGCCCCTCGGATAAACCCCTTCATGCGATCACTGACATAGCCTGTATCCGTAATCACAACAAGCTTACGTCCATTTTCATGAAAAATATAAAACATCGGATCAGCCGCATCATGCGAAACGCCAAATGATTGCACATCAAGTGAACCAAACGACTTCACCGTTTCCATATCGAATTGAAAACGCTGATCCAAAGGGATATTACCAACAAGGCCATCCATCGCTTGCCAAGTCTTTTCGTTCGCATAAATTGGAATACCGTACTTCCTTGCAACAACACCAATGCCTTTAATATGGTCACTATGCTCATGCGTTACAAAAATACCGTCTACCTGCTTCATCGAACGATCAATACCGGCTACTAAACTATCCATCTTCTTGGCACTAAAACCTGCATCGACAAGAAAAGTATGTTCATCATTCTCTATATAGATCGCATTGCCGCTACTACCGCTTGCGAGCACACTAAAACGCATTGCAAAAACCTCTCATTCATCATCATCGTCCACTGTTTCTTGGAACTTTATTATCTTACCTTCTACTGCATGGATGAAATAATCTTCCAGTGCACCGTCCTTCAATTCTACACGAACATGCCATGTCGGAGCAAACACTTGTGTTTCCGTTAACTGAACAAGTGTTGAGTACCCAAGCTTCATACTTTTCACTTTCGAGTCCTGGTTCAAATGACCACGCGAAGACAATGAGCCAAGTGCTTCGATAGGGGAAAGAAGGTCTTTTTTATGATTAAAATTAACAAATTCCCCAAACATACGCTGCTCGTAACTCGTCACTTTCCCTTCCTCATTCCAGTGAATGACTAACATCGCATCCGGGCTAAAATAGATTGGATGACCATCTACCTTCTGAAAAAACAACGCCCATTGTTCCTCCTCATTCACTTCCCAAAATACATATTCCATCCCATTCAGTACATATTTTAATAGAAACTCGGGAAAATCATAGTCCCCCTTGCTATTTCGCACACTGACTGGGGTATCCATTTCAGCCTGTAAATAGGTACCATTCACAACATCTACCGTTTGGTTCTCTAAACTTTTCGTCTGTTCTTTTGTGAATGTCACGATTTTAGCAGAAACATAAGAAGAGTCTTTTGTCGCCAATGGTAGCTCAGTAAACGTAATATTGTCTAGTCCAAGTGAATCCTCAATCGATGTTTTCCCTAGCACTTGTACATTTTGCGTTTCCATCACTCGGTCTACGTAAAGCGAGTAAAGAAACACGTTCAATATAGAAAACACAACAATAAAAATCGTTTTTGTCTTATTCCAATCCAATGACTCCACCTCCCAATAGCTCAGGTGAAACACGAATCCATTTGCCCTTCGTTAAATAAAACCAAGATGGTTCCATGATGAATAGCCTACGTTCTATATCATGTCTCATAAAATAGCCCAGTGTGAGTTCATCTACCTCATTAAAATCCAATGCTTCTGAGTTTTTAAGCATCTCGGCAATTTCAACACCTGGCTGTAAAAGCTCGATGTCTGTTTCAGGAAACGGTAAGTCAAGTGTATAGTAAGGTCTAGTATAGCTAAATATTCGATTGTTCCCCCATACTTGCAGCATTTCAGTAGGAGTTATATCACCATATACGGGTAGTCCATGTAAAAACAATTGGAATTTTACATAGCGGGATTTTGGGTTCATACTCGTGTATCTAAACTCATCTGTCCAACCACCATGCTCATTGACAAAGTCCAATGTATTCGACAATAACTCCGAAGGAATAGCAGGCTCCTGACTTTCCGCAGCCGGCACAACATATTTCAACATCTTCTTTTCTGTGTCAATATTCATCAATGCATGATCGTCTTGGTATTCCTCTTTGTTCAATCCAGACTGACTTCGTCGAACAGCATTTGGATCGCTGAACAGTGCATCGCGAAAACGAGATGGGCTAATCTCCCTTTGAGAGTACATGTTACGAATTGTTTCAACTGGCTCTGCCGATACCGCAATAAATGGCGAGTTATCCGAGTTAACATCTGCGTACTGTCCAAGACCTCTCCCCCATGTCAAAATAGAACGGTGAAAGCTTTGATTATCATCAACCTTTACCTTTGCACTATACAGGACATGATTTGCTCTGCTAACAAAGTTAATCTTCATTGAAACACCTGCCGGATTCCAATCGACAACAAGTCGGTCAAAAGAAGTTTCAGGTACATCCATTTTCACCCCTTCAATATTCAACACAGTACTATAAACGGGTAAAGGTACTTCACCATGAAAATACAATGTAAACTGATTTGGCTTCCTCATAAGCTCATCCAATTTCTCTTCATCAAAATTATTATCCATAAGGGTAAGTTCTGATATTCTCCATCTTTTCAATTCATTCATAACATAATCGATATCAGTTGGATTGAGTGTTCCAGTTAGTTGTTCTTTATAATTAAAAATGATTTTATAAGGTTTAATAATCTCAGCAATTTCTACACTTTTTGCAATGGAAATATCGACAGTCGGCAAATCCTCAGTCGTTTCGTAAAGAGGAGTATACGTCCAAATTGAAAACGTAAATACGATACTTAAAGTGACGAGTAAAAGTAGAACGACCGATTTGACTGTTTCAATGTATTTCAATCCCACTCACCGTCCTCTTGAAGTTCAAACGGTAATGTGAAGAAAATGGTCGTTCCTCTTCCTTCTTCACTTTCCGCCCAGATGTCACCCCCGTGTGCAATTACCATCTCGCGTGCAATCGCAAGACCTAAGCCCGTTCCGCCCATCGCACGTGACCTTGCACGATCCGCCCGATAAAACCTATCAAAAATGCGTTTAACATTCGCCTGAGGTATTCCCATTCCATCATCCGAAATCATCACTTTAATAAAGTGATCAGACATCGTTACGCCAAAACGAATATCGCCACCATCTGGTGAATACTTCAGCGCATTAGAAATAATATTGTCGATAACTTGAGTCATCTTATCTGCGTCAATTTCAACAAACAAATCGGCTGATGGTAGAAGTCGCTTAAAATCACCCTCATGTATTTTTGAAAATTCAAAGCGATCGATAATCGAATTGAAAAAATGATTGAATTCCACCCACTCACTATTCAAATCATAATTCCTACTATCCATTCGAGATAACTTCAACAAATCATTAACGAGTCGAATCATGCGCTCTGTTTCTGTTTGCGTGACATGCAGGAAGGATGGAGCAATCTCCTCATTCTTCCATGCCCCTTCAGCCAACGCCTCCAAATAACTACGCATCGTCGTTAGTGGTGTACGCAATTCGTGAGATACATTTGATACGAACTCGCGCCTCTCCATATCAATCTTTTCTTGTTCTGTATTGTCATGAAGGACAACGATAAGACCATTTACAAAGCCTGTCTCTCTTTGCGTAATGGAAAAGTTTGCTCGTAAAATATAAGGCTGCTGTTCTGTACTGAAATCCAATGCAATCGAATCCTTTATTTGAATCAAATCCTCAAATGCATACTCCTGTTCAAGGCCAAGTATGCTAGAAATCGGTCGATTTAAGACGATATCCCTTGTCATCTTGAGCATGACAAGGGCTGCGTCATTAATAAGACTGACACGACCTTTTCGGTCAGTTGCAATGACACCATCTGTCATATTTTCTAGTACAGAGGCTAGCTTTCGGCGTTCACTTTCCGTCGTAGACTGAGACTCCTGCAGTTGATTGGTTAAATGGTTAAAAGCAATCGCCAGCTGTCCCAATTCATCATTTCCATAGACATGTACCTTTCGCGAAAAGTTCCCTTTGGCCATCGCCTGCGCTTGCCGTCGCATATCCGATATCGGTCTCGTCATCGTCTGTGCTATGAAAATACCGATGATAATGGTAATCGACAATGACACAGCAGTCCCTACTGCTAGAATTTCATTAATCTCATCAATTTGTTTAAAGACTTTTTCTATATTTGATTCAAGATAGAGTGTCCCGATTACTTCGCTTCCGACCATTATCGGCTTAGCACGCACCCATATGCGATTTCTCGTTTTTTGGTCGAGCCGAATACTTTCTTGCACTAACTCTGATGTGATTGATTTTTTCACAAGATCGTCTGTTGAACGCAGTCCTACCATCGATTGATTATCCAAGACGGAGCTTGCAAGAATGCCGTACCGCGAATTGATAACTCTAATTTCATTAATATCTTCCGATGTAGATGTAAAGCCCAAAAGGACAGTCCGGAGACCCTGCTCGGGTGTCGGATCGTCCATAGATCTTTCTTTCATCATTTCCTCACGTATACTGAATTCGACTATATTCATCCGATCTTCAATCGAGGTTGTAAAATTTGTTTTTAACGTTAGCTCAAGTTTACTCGCGAAGTAAATTCCGATGATTTGCATCGCAAGTAAAATAAGCATCACATAGATGAGTACAAATTTAACGTGAATGGAGCGAAAAAAGCCAACTTTCTGCATCACGATTACTCCTGTTCCGGATCCCGTAAATAATAGCCCACGCCGCGCCTCGTCACAATCCACGCCGGGTGACTTGGTGTATCTTCAATCTTTTCCCGTAAACGACGAATCGTCACATCGACAGTTCGTACATCTCCAAAATAATCATAGCCCCATACCGTTTGCAGAAGGTGTTCACGCGTCATCACTTGCCCAATATGCTTCGCAAGATAGTGAAGCAGTTCAAATTCGCGATGCGTCAATTCAATTGTCTCATCCCTTTTCTGCACGAGATAAGCATCTGGCTGAATAATTAAATGACCAACCGTAATATTATTTGTGGTCTCTTCCAGCTCTTCTGAAACCGATTTCATATGCCGACGTAAATTTGCTTTTACCCGCGCAATGAGTTCGCGCGTGCCGAAAGGCTTTGTCACATAATCATCGGCGCCAAGCTCCAAGCCAAGCACCTTATCAATCTCTGAATCCTTCGCTGTCAACATAATAATTGGGAAATCATACTTTTTACGAATCTCTCGGCATACTTCCATGCCATCTCTTTTAGGTAGCATAATATCGAGAAGCATAAGGTCTGGCTTTACTTCCTCCACTTTTTCAAGTGCCTCTTCTCCATCATAGGCACAGAAAACTGTGAACCCTTCTTTTTTCAAATTAAATTCAAGGATATCTGCAATTGGTTTTTCATCATCTACAATTAAAATTGTTTTATTTTGCATATTATCTCTCCTTTTATGCACTTTTTAGTATCGCAATTCATTTCCTTTTACTCTATCATTATTCCCATCGATTCGCACGCTCTACTTTGGCGTTCATACTAAGCATTTCCCGGGAAATAATTCATGCGATGTTTCGAATACAAAGAGACGGTACAACTTTATGTACCGTCTCTCGTTACCTATTTATCTTAATACACTCATAGGATCGACATTCGCGCCATTTTTTATGACTTCAAAATGGAGATGAACGCCCGTAGAGCGGCCTGTAGAACCCATAATGCCAATTGCTGTTCCTTGTGGGACAGTTTGACCTACACTAACATCAATCGATGACAGATGAGCATAAAGTGTTTCATAGCCATTATTATGTGTGATTACAATTCGATTCCCATAAGTATCATGCCAGCCTACTGTCGTAACGACTCCATTATCAGCTGCTTTGATTGTACGTGCTGTTGGTCTTGCGATATCTATTCCCTGGTGAACTCTTCCCCAACGCGTTCCCATCTGACTAGAAACATATCCCCCAACAGTAGGCCAGATAAATGTACCCGTCCCCCTTGAAGGCATTACTTTTGTTCCGACAACTGTTACCTCATCGATTTCTTCGACAAGAATTTGTTCATCGATGACAGAACTTCCTAAAGTTTCGCCGTTACGTTTACGAATAAGTCTCGTAACGTCTTTCTCTCCATCCTTACCTTCTTGCGTAATTTTCTTTTCACCTTTATAAACAGAACTATCTTCCTCAGTCAGCTTTTTGTATTGAATGACTTCTCTTTGCCTTGTTTCATAGTGAACCTCTACTTCGACGTATGGTTCAACAACTGTAACATTGAGTTCATCCTCAAGTTGAAGGACCGTGTCTACCGTAAAATTTGGATTGAGTTCTAGTAGCTTAGCCGTTGTTATATTGTGAGCAGCGGCAATCGTTCCGAGAACATCTCCCGACTTAACTGTATATTTCTTTTTTTCTAATGTGCCTTTATTAAGTAAAGTTACTGCTTCTTCTATATTTCTTACTTCAGTTGGAAGCGTTTTACCGGCCTCTGCCTGTATATCACTGCTCATAACAATATTTGCAATTCGTGTTTCATTGTCTTGTAGAGCGGGTATAGATTCAGAAGACTTTGTGCGGGCTTCGAATTCGTTAAGCTCCTTCTCTGTAACCGATTGTAATTTTAGTTCACGAATCACTTCATCATATGTCGCCATATCATTGACGTAGAATGCCAGTTCTCCATCAATTGTAAGAGCGATTGCTTCCGCTTCTACGGACAGCATGTCATGAAGTTTTTCAAGAACAATCTCATCGTCTACTCCCACCGTGAATACTCGTTCCGGAATGACGGACAAGTCTGTGCCTATTGTGAGCGGGAGATTCTCAAATTCGGAGGCCGCCTTTTGTAGTTCTTCTTCCTTCAATTGCTCGAGCTTTGCTTCATCAGATAAGACGCCTACATATTCTCCATCTGAATAAATATGAAATATGGTCAAAAGACCTGTATGCTCATCTGTGTTTGCAAAACCAGTATTCATGCTAAGCCCTGCTAACATCAATGTACTAATAATAATTTTGGGAACTATTCTAAAAGGACGTTTAAACATAGATGATGCGCTTTCTGTTTCGTCCTGCTTATCTTTCGTGAATAACATGTATAAAACTCCTTCCGTATTTCAACTGGAAGACCGATATAGGTCATTATTTGCACTGCATAATTTACACGCTCCTCTAACTTAACATATTATCCCCAGTACTTATAGTGTTGTAGTCCATTGTAACGAGATTGTATAATAACATCCAATTATATCCCATATTTCCGGTATAATTCTCACATAATTTCTTAGAAGTTTCTTTTCTAACATATTATTCGTCTATTACTTCCCTATTTATACATTTATCTACCTTTTTCTCTGTCTTTTTTGTCATAATACCGATTTTCATTCATCTATAGTTTTCATTTATCTATAAAAAAAAAGCATCTTGGTCTCCGGTTATTACCGGTTTCGCAAGATGTCTTTTTTAATAGGCAGCAGCTGATTCGTGCTGACTCCAATCAATGTTAACGAATTTATTATACTCCTTGGCAAATGCAAGTGAGACTGTCCCGGTTGGACCATTCCGTTGTTTAGCAATGATGATTTCAATGATATTCTGATTTTCTGTTTCTTTATCATAATAGTCTTCACGGTACAGGAAAGAAACAATGTCCGCATCCTGCTCAATACTCCCTGATTCACGAAGGTCGGACATCATTGGACGCTTGTCCTGTCTCTGTTCCACACCACGAGAAAGCTGGGAAAGTGCAATGACAGGCACTTTCAATTCTCTTGCAAGCCCCTTTAATGAACGGGAGATTTCAGATACTTCCTGTTGCCTATTTTCCCCAGCACGACCACTACCAGAAATCAGTTGTAAGTAATCGATGATAATCATACCTAGTCCGTGTTCTTGCTGCAAACGGCGACATTTTGAGCGAATTTCATTGACACGGATACCAGAAGAATCATCGATGAAAATACCAGCATTCGACAGGCTTCCCATAGCCATCGTCAGTTTGCGCCAATCTTCCGCCTCTAGCGCCCCTGTCCGCATCACTTGCGCATCAATATTCCCCTCTGCACAAAGCATCCGCATGACTAGCTGTTCTGCTCCCATCTCCAAACTGAAAATAGCCACATTCTCATCTGTTTTTGTAGCTACATTTTGTGCCACATTCAATGCAAACGCCGTCTTACCAACAGAAGGCCGTGCCGCCAGAATAATCAAATCATTACGCTGAAAACCAGCCGTCATCTTATCTAGATCAGTGAAGCCCGTCGGAATCCCCGTGACATCACCCTGACGCGTATGGAGAAGCTCGATATTATCATACGTTTCAACAAGCACATCTTTAATATGACGGAAATCACCGGCATTTTTACGATTGGACACTTCCATCATCTTTTTTTCGGCTTCAGATAGAAGGGCTTCTACTTCATCTTCACGTGCATAGCCATCTTCGACAATTGACGTTGCTACTCGGATTAGGCGCCGTAGAAGGGCTTTCTCTTCCACAATGCGAGCGTAGTGCACGATGTTTGCTGCTGTCGGAACTGAGTTAGCGATTTCCATTAAATACGAAATTCCACCGACATCCTCCAACTCTTTTTTAGCCGAAAGTTCTTCCGTGACAGTCACAACGTCAATCGCTTGGCCTTTATCACTTAGGTTAATCATTGTTTCAAAGATTTTTGTATGTGCCATCCGGTAGAAATCTTCCGGCATAAGAAGCTCCGCCGCTGTAATGAGCGCTTGCGGTTCAAGGAAAATTGCTCCAATGACTGATTGCTCCGCTTCATTATTATGGGGTGGGATGCGATCGATCATCTGGTCCATCTTCCCATCTTCCTCCTTATCATTCTTCCGTTACATGTACTTTAAGTGTTGCTGTTACATCCACATGAATTCTAATCGGAACATTTGTGAAGCCAAGTGCGCGTATTGCATCTGGTAGCTCCATTTTACGTCGATCTACTTTAATGCCTTCACTTTTCTGTAGTGCATCTGCAATTTGCTTTGTCGTAATGGAACCGAATAGTCGGCCACCTTCACCAGACTTGGCTTTCATTTCAACAGTAATCTTTTCAATCTGTTCTTTTAGTACTTTTGCTTCTGCCAGTTCCTCAGCAGCATCTTTTTCAACTCGTTTTTGTTGACCTTCTAATTTGCTTAAGTTCCCTGGTGTTGCTTCAATTGCCATGTTATTTTTTAATAGGAAGTTTTGTGCATAGCCAACGGATACTTCTTTCACTTCACCTTTTTTACCTTTACCTTTAACGTCTTGCAAAAAGATTACTCTCATTATGAATTTCCCCTCTCCATTTTCATCTGTATGATGGACTTCAGCATTTCCTCAGCCTCTTCAACCGATTCAACTTCAAGCTGACAAGCAGCGTTTGTCAAATGGCCGCCACCGCCAAGTTCCTCCATGATAAGTTGGACGTTCAATTCACCGAGTGAACGTGCACTTATTCCTATTTTACCATCTGCACGGCTTGCAATGACAAATGATGCTACAATCCCTTGCATCGTCAGCAAAATATCAGCAGTTTGAGCAATCAAAACCGTACCATAGACAACTTGGTCCTGCCCTTTCGCAATGGCAATTCCTTCGTCAGACAACTCAACTGTCTCAATTAGTTTTGCACGCTCAATATACGTATCAATGTCTTCTTTTAACAAGTTTTGAACGAGGATTGTATCTGCACTATTTGTCCGTAAATATGATGCTGCTTCAAATGTTCGTGCCCCCGTACGTAACGTAAAACTCTTCGTATCAACAATAATACCTGCAAGTAACGCCGTCGATTCAAGCATTGTTAGTTTTTCATGTTTCGGCTGATATTCGATCAATTCTGTAATGAGCTCAGCAGTAGAAGATGCATAAGGCTCCATATAGACTAGCATTGTATTATTGATGAATTCCTCTCCACGTCTATGGTGGTCGATGACGACAACCTTTTCCGCCTTGTCAAGAATGCGTTCATCTATAACTAGGCTTGGCTTATGTGTATCAACGATGATAACGAGCGACTTCTCCGTCATCATTGGTAGTGCATCTTCTGGATTAATAAACTGATTGAACAAATCCGTATCGCGCTCAATTTCATCCATCAGTCGCGTCACACTACCATCCAGCTCATTAAAATTAACGATGACAAAGCCTTCAATATTATTCATGCGCGCCATTTTTCGAACACCGATTGCTGCACCAATCGCATCCATATCCGGCATTTTATGCCCCATGATAAATACTTTATCACTACCTTGGATCAAGTCACGTAAGGCATGAGAGATAACCCTAGCCCGGACCCGCGTTCTTTTTTCAACAGGATTCGTTTTACCGCCATAAAACTTCAGCTTGCCATCGGTTCGCTTAATGGCTACTTGATCACCACCACGCCCTAGAACAAGATCTAAACTCGACTGTGCAAGCTCCCCTAGTTCAATGAGAGAAGGTGATCCTGTCCCAACACCAATGCTTAGTGTCATTGCTGTACTTTGTTTGGCTGTTGTTTCACGAATACTATCCAAAATCGAAAACTTTGTTTTTTCTAGACTGGCTAATATTTCTTCATTAAAAACAGCAAGGAATCTATCAGATGATATCCTCTTCACAAAAATACCATTTTCCGTCCCCCAACTATTAATGAGTGACGTCACCAGTGAATTAAGTTGACTTCTCGTCTGATCATCCATTGCTTGTGCAAGCTCATCATAATTATCGACGAGAATATTAGCGAGAACTGTACGATCTGCATAATAAAGTGATTCCATCTCTAATTGTCCAGTAATATCAAACAAATAGATGAGTCGCTCTTCTACTTTGTAAAAGACATTATATGAGCGTGTTCCGACCGTCAAGACGGAGTGTTCCGGATTGTCACTCTTCACAATGGCATTAAATTGCTTGGATAAATCAACCAGCTCTTTTCCAATAGGAGATTCAGTATCAAATATCTTTGCAATATAAGGATTCGCCCACTCAATCACATTTTTTTCATTGATCAGGAGAATACCAATCGGTAATTCAAGGAGTGCCTCCTCCCCGACTTTCTTCATCCTATATGACAATGTCTCGATATGTTTTTCCGTTTCAACATATGTCTGTTCTTCTATCTTCCACGCAACTCCAACTGCTATCATAAAAAGAATTGCAAAAAGAAGTCCTAGCCAAGACTGGGATAATAGAAGGAGTACCGCTGCCATTATACCAAGGACCGACAATGCCGCCAACGGATAACGGATTGCCCTTTTTCTAAAAAACGACGTCATTGCCCCATCCCCTTATTTCAGCTTGTCTTTTCCAATCCAGGCACGTATATTCATCCCTGTATCCAATATGCCTAGCATTGTTGTAATTGGACTTAATAGTAATGCAAAGATAGTTGCAATGCCCGTCATTACTTTCGGTGCCTTCATTACATAAATAAAATGATGAACAAATGAAATCCCTTGTAGTAAAAATAAAAATCTTAAAATCACTGTTGCATTAATCGAAATTAGATAAAAGTTTGTTCCTGGCTCTGCTGGTGTAAAGAGCGACCATAGAAGCAAAATTCCATAAACAATTACTGTCGCTACCGGCAATTTCATCTCACGGAAAGGTGGGAACTTTGGAACTTTATTGCCTAATTGGCTAGCAGCTCCAAGATTCAGGGTAATAAAGATGAACGCCAGAACAAATATGCTGATGATGAACAAAGACGGGATAACTGTTTGATAAAATTCAATTTGTGAATCGATCAGCTTATCGTAATTATCAGGAAGTCCACCAAGTGTGCCCATAAACGACGTCATCTGCTCACGTGCTTCATCCATTGTTGTAAAGAATTCATCGATGACGTTAAAATTAAAGGCGAAGACAGCTATTACATATATAATAGTACCCGTAATAAGCAAGGTAAGTCCCGTTGCCATTAGTGTATATAACTTAGTCTTACCGATACTAACAGTTTCTCCTATAACGATACCAAGTAACCCAAGGACAAACGCAAATGGGACGAGTATAACTCCTCCAACTAGTGATGACAAGATAATACCTGTCGTAGTGACTAGAAGGGATGATGCACGGTCATAGCGTAATCTGTACAAAATAATCGGCAAAGGGATAAAAAACATTATAATACTCCCAAGAAGTGGCACGTATAGTGAAACGGCAAGTAAGATTGCAAACAGTGCAATCATCATAGCTCCGTACGTAATCTTTCTAGCGTTATCTTGCATAATTTAGATTCCTCCGGTCTTTCGTTGGACAACTTGTTTTATCTACCTATTACCTGCTAATTCCTATCAATGGATAGTCCTTTAATTGTATCATGATTATTGTATTTAAACCAAAACGGAACATATGTACTTCCTATATTTGAATAAAAAGACCGCCCTGGTACCGGTTATTCCGGTCTGACAAGGCGGTCTATATGAATGAAATTATCTTTCTTCCGAACTGAATGGAAGAAGTGCCATGATACGTGAGCGTTTGATTGCAAGTGTCAGTTTACGCTGATACTTCGCGCTTGTACCTGTTACACGACGAGGCAAGATTTTCCCACGCTCAGAAACGAATTTCTTAAGCAGATCAGTATCTTTATAGTCGATGTGTGTAATGTTGTTTGATGTAAAATAACAAACCTTACGGCGTCTTTTACCTCCACGACGTGGTGCCATATGCTTTCCCTCCTTCTCCGGCTTTCAATAAGCGGCGCATTGCGTTGTCAGCTTCACTCGTTCAGATCCTCACGTGCCTAAGCACGCTCCGGTCTTCACTCACTCGCTTCCTAGCACTGCTTGCTTCTTGAAACCCTTGTTTTCGGCTTTCAATAAGCGGCGCATTGCGTTGTTTACCGAAACCCTCATTGGTAACTATGCACGGTCGATCTTAGAACGGCAGGTCGTCGTCCGATACTTCTATCGGGCCTCCGCCTGTCGAGAACGGATCGTTATCAGTACGCGTATAGTTTTGCTGATTTGGCTGTTGCTGATATTGTTGAGTCGGCTGCTGATTCTGATAGTACGGTTGCTCGTTCTGCTGAGCGCCTTGGCTTGGTGCGCCATAACTTGGTGCTCCGCCATAGCCAGCTCCGGACCTATCGGCAGTGGATGCATTGCGAGGTTCTAGGAATTGGACGCTATCTGCCACAACTTCTGTCATGAAGACGCGTTTTCCATCCTGACCATCAAAACTGCTTGTCTGAATACGACCTTCAATTCCGGTTAGGCTGCCTTTTCTTAAGAAATTCGCTGTGTTCTCCGCCTGCTTTCTCCAAGTTACGCAGTTGATAAAGTCAGCTTCACGTTCCCCTGATTGGTTCGAGAATGTTCTGTTCACCGCAAGAGTAAAACGAGTCACTGCTACACCAGTTTGTGTATACTTGAGTTCAGGGTCTTTCGTCAGTCGGCCAACTAAAACGACACGGTTAATCATCAGAATTCAACCTCCCTCATCATTTTGTAAGTTTCACCTGTAACGGATATATATAGATTAGCCGTCGATACGGACAGTCATATGACGAAGGATATCTTCGTTAATGTTCGCAAGACGTGTAAATTCATCGATTGCTTGAGTACCAGCGTTTGCTTTTACAAGCTGATAGAAACCTTCACGCAAATCGTCGATTTCGTAAGCAAGACGGCGCTTGCCCCACTCTTTCGACTCGATGATTTCTGCACCATTAGAAGTAAGAACACTGTCAAAACGTTCGATCAACGCTTTTTTTGCTTCTTCTTCCACTGTTGGGCGGATAATATACATGATTTCGTACTTTCTCATCTTCAGTCACCTCCTTATGGACATTGGCCCTGCTGATTGCAGCGGGCAAGGAGTAAGTAATACTATTACTCACATCAGTATATACTAGCACGACTTCATTATTTTTTCAACTATTTTCTTGTATACTTTACTAAAGAGGTGATTTTGTTGAATGAAGTTCCTGAACCTAACAAGGTAATTACAATCGATTTACCGAAAGTTGCTAAGAGTAGCTTACTCATTACTATCGTAGCCCTTGTTCTATTATGGGCTACCCATTTTGCACTTGAACAAGAAATCTCATTTACCATTTCACTATGGTCCGTCGTGCTTTTTATCGTTGGTTATATCGTCCTCATTGTCTTACATGAGTTATTCCATTTACTCGGCTTTCGGCTTTTTGGAAACGTACCGTGGAAGAGAATGGTTGTTGGTGTCAACTTAAAATTAGGAATTGCTTATGCAACGACTGATAAACTGATGACAAACCATGCGATACGAAAAGCACTTCTGCTCCCATTTTGGACAACCGGCGTTGTCCCCGCTATTATTGGACTGGCTCTCGGAAACGGAATACTCATCAGTTTGTCTGCCCTGCTAATAGGTGGAGCTGCTGGTGATTTTGCTATGTATAAGGAGTTGCAAAAACTCCCCGATGATTGGCTAGTGAAAGATGATCCCGAACTTCCACAACTCTATGCCTATGCAGCTGATGCATTCGATAAATAACTAGACACAAAAACCACACTGGGATTTGTTATCCTAGTGTGGCTTTTATGATGTGAATCAATTACACCTCGAGGGTTGGTGAATCAAATTAGACGTTAAATCGGAATAGCATAACATCGCCATCTTTAACGACATATTCTTTTCCTTCAAGACGTACTTTCCCAGCTTCTTTTGCCGCAACCATTGAACCCGTCGCAACGAGATCGTCATATGCCACTGTTTCAGCACGAATGAAACCGCGTTCGAAGTCCGTATGGATGATGCCTGCACACTGGGGTGCTTTCATCCCTTTACGGAATGTCCACGCTCGTACTTCTTGTACACCTGCAGTGAAATACGTTGCAAAGCCTAACAAGTCATAAGAAGCCTTAATCAGTTGATCAAGACCTGATTCCTGAATACCAAGCTCTTCAAGGAACATTTCTTTCTCCTCATCTTCAAGCTCAGCCATCTCTTCTTCGATTTTCGCACAAACAACAATTACTTGCGCATTGTCTTTTTCCGCAAAATCACGAACAATTTTGACATTTTCATTATTGTCAGCATCTGCAATTTCATCCTCAGAAACGTTAGCGACATAGAGCATCGGTTTAATCGTCAGCAGGTTCATCCCTTTTGCAAGGACAAATTCCTCATCCGTAAAGTCTACCGAGCGAGCAGGCTTTTCATTTTCAAATGCTTCTTTTAGTTTCAGCAAAATTGGTTCTTCTGCCATCGCAACTTTGTCTTTCTGTTTTGCCATTTTAGTAACACGAACCAATCGCTTTTCAACAGCTTCCATATCAGCAAGGATCAATTCAAGATTGATGATTTCAATATCATCGATTGGATCGACTTTACCAGATACATGCGTGATGTTTTCATCGACGAAACAACGAACAACTTGGCAAATCGCATCTACTTCGCGAATGTGCATAAGGAATTTATTCCCTAGTCCTTCACCTTTACTTGCACCTTCAACAATCCCTGCAATATCCGTAAATTCAAATGCAGTTGGTACTGTTTTTTTCGGTGTCACAAGCTCCGTCAATTTTTTCAATCTCTCATCAGGTACTTCAACAATACCTACGTTTGGGTCTATCGTACAGAACGGATAGTTTGCCGCCTCTGCCCCCGCCTTAGTAATCGCATTGAATAGCGTCGACTTCCCTACGTTCGGAAGACCGACAATTCCAGCTGTTAACGCCATTCGTTCCACAACCTTTCATTTGTATGTTATATGTCCATTCATTTATTCTATTATGCAACTCTTCCATTATAAGGACAGCAGGCCCGGTTGTCCATTAAGGTGCCGAAAAGTGTAGGACGCCTGATGCCTGAAGTCTAGACAGGTTACGATTCTGCTTTTACTAGAATTTTTTTCATCTTCTTTGAAAACTCGTTGCGTGGAATCATGACACTGTGTCCGCATCCTTCGCATTTGATGCGAATATCTGCACCCATTCTAATAATCTTCCATGCATTCGTTCCACAGGGGTGTTGCTTTTTCATTTCCACAACATCGTTTAAACCATAAACTTTAGCTTCCATAAAAATTACTCAATCCTTTCAAATTTAAAGATTTGCAAATGATTTTGTCACCAATGTTGGATACGGGATATCAATTCCTTGCTGTTCTAAGTATTTCTTCACTCCAATACCAATCGTTCTTGTACAATCATAATGCCGCATTGGTTTTGTTTCAGCAACAATACGTACAATCACTTCGGACTGTGTAAAATCATTAGCCCCAATCAGCTTTGGTACTTTTATAAAGTCATCGTTTTCTTTCGGCAATGTCGCTAAAAATTGTTCAATTACTCTTTCGACTTTATCCATGCCAACATCAAAAGGTATGGTCACATCAACGATAGCTAACGAGTTTTCCATCGAATAGTTGACAACTTGGCTAATCGTACCATTCGGCAATATATGAACTTCCCCAGTAAAACTTTTGATTTTCGTTGTACGCAATCCAATCTCTTCAACAACGCCCTCTGCCACACCAATTTTCACATAATCACCAACTGAAAACTGATCCTCGAATATGATAAAAAAACCAGTAATCACATCTTTCACAAGGCTCTGCGCACCGAATCCCACAGCTAAACCAAGCACCCCAGCACCCGCAAGCAGCCCCTTCACATCAATTTTAAATTCCGCTAATATGGCTAGGATTGCCGAGAAGTAAATGACGTATGACAGTGTGTTTTCCAACAGCTTCAGCAATGTCTTTTCACGCCGCTCCGAGTGATGTATGGGACTTTTCAACTTCACTTGAAAAATACGACGAATAATCACTTTCCCCACCTTAATAATTACAGCTGAAAGAACCATAATGAATACGATTCTCAGTGCAGCCGTACCTAGCCAGCTCCATGTCTCTTCACTAAATAAAAACTTCTCCAATACAAAAATCCCTTCCCTCCGTATAATTAATCACTCGCAAGCGTAGACTGACTATAAAAAAAGAATTGGAGTTTTTTCATGCGAGCTACTCTTTCTTCAACATGCGATTATCGAATCCATTATAAGGAAACAGGTGTGATTTGGAAACTAAGCTCATTATTCCTGCAACACATCCCATTTGATACACATGACCTTATTTTTTTCTGTATTGGAACGGACCGATCCACAGGTGACGCATTAGGACCACTAACTGGTTCCCTTCTTTCAGAATCGACTTTATTTCCTTTCCCTGTCATCGGAACCTTAGAAAATCCGCTACACGCTCTTAATCTTCAACAGCATATCAATCAAACCCAGTTGGATAGTCCTTCCGCCTTCATCGTTGCTATCGATGCCTGTCTTGGACAAGGGAGTTCCATCGGCCAGTTACTTCTCCATAGCGGTCCTATCCACCCAGGCAAAGCTGTTGGCAAAGAGTTGCCCCCTGTCGGTGACTTATCGATTAAGGGCATCGTCAATATTGCTGGTTTCATGGAACATGCCGTCTTGCAAAGTACCCGGCTCCATCTGCCATTCGAAATGAGTCGTATCGTCGCTAGGGCGCTACAACTAGCTTATAGTCGACACAAATCATAGAAAAGTGTGAACAATTGTGACGACTACTCCAACAATAGCGATACCTGGAATTAGATTTGCAACTCTTATTTTAGTTAAGCCAATTAAGTTTAGTCCAATTGCCAAAATCATTAATCCACCTGTTGCCGTCATTTCTGAAATGAAAAAGCTAAGTAATTCATCTGGTACAAAACGACTTATTTGTGTTGAAAACAACGTGATAATTCCTTGATAAAGAAATACCGGAACAGCAGCAAAAGCAACACCAATACCAAGCGTTGAACTCAAAATAATAGATGTAAAACCATCAATAATCCCCTTCATAAGGAGCACATCATGATCATTTCTTAACCCACTATCAATCGCACCGATTATTGCCATCGAGCCAACTACAAAAATGAGCGTCGCCGTGACAAAGCCCTGCGCAATACCAGGGCCTGTTTTATTTTTCGGCATTTTACTTTCCATCCACTGCCCTAGCTGGTTTATTTTCGCGTCAAGGTCCATCCATTCACCTAGGACTGCCCCTATAACAATACTGATGATAACAATCAAAATCTGGCTGCTTTCAAATGTCATTTGTATGCCAATTACAGCAACCGCTAGCCCAATTCCATACATGACCGTTTCTTTCATCCGCTCCGGTATGTTATGTAAAAACCTACCGATGAATGCCCCTATAATTATTAAAAGAGCGTTTATAATTGTTCCAAATAAAACCATACATCCACTTCCGTCCACTATGCTAAGTATAGTAAAAATAATACCTATTTTGCACACTTCGCAAAATAGGTATGTATTTACTCATTCAATAATTCAAGTATACGTTCCAGATCATCTTCAGAGAAAAATTCAATTTCTATTTTCCCCTTGTTTTTAGTTTTCTTAATGGTTACATTCGTCCCAAAGTAATCACGTAAATTTGATTCACGCTCAGCCAAAAACAAATCTTGCTTCTTTTCCTTTTTTGTTTCACGTGGAACATCATCATTCAATTTTTGGACAAGTCTTTCAAGCTGCCGAACATTAAGTCCCTCTTTTAATATTTGTTCTGCTACAAGTGGAATTTGTTCTTTTTTCCGAAGACCAAGCAATGTCCGTCCATGTCCCATTGATAGCTTACTTTCAGAAATATAATTTCTGATTTTCTCAGGTAAAGAAAGCAAACGAACATGGTTGGCGATATGTGGCCTACTTTTACCTAGTCTAAAAGCCAACTGTTCTTGTGTAAGACTAAGATTATCCATAAGGCTATGATAAGCTTCTGCTTCTTCGATAGGCGTCAAATCTTCCCTCTGTAAGTTTTCAAGAATTGCCCACTCCATCGTTTCTTCATCCGTTAATACACGAATAATGGCTGGTACTTCTTCAAGACCAGCCATTTGAGCTGCCCGAAAACGTCTTTCTCCTACAACAATTTCGTATGTAGTACCCGTTCTCCTTAAAATAATTGGTTGAAGTATGCCATGCTCTTTAATCGATGCACTCAATTCTTGGATTGCAGCTTCATCAAATGTTTTCCGTGGTTGATATGGATTTGTTTTAATACTTTTCACATGAATATGTTCAACAGATTCTGCTCTCGTCAGCGACTCCCCTGGGAACAAAGCATTCAAACCTTTTCCAAGGCCTTTAGCCATTGTGAACCACTTCCTTTGCCAGCTCTAAATATACTTCTGCTCCTCGAGATCTTGGATCGTAAATAATAATAGGTTCCCCGTGACTTGGTGCCTCACTTAATCGGACATTGCGGGGAATGATTGTTTTGTACACTTTATCTTGAAAATACTTCTTCACTTCATCAATGACTTGTATGCCTAAATTTGTCCGCGCATCAAACATTGTCAACAATACACCATCAATCATCAAGCCTTCATTTAAATGTTTTTGAACAAGTCGGACTGTACTTAATAATTGACTCAATCCTTCAAGTGCATAATATTCACACTGAACAGGAATAATAATCGAATCTGATGCTGTTAAAGCATTGATCGTCAATAATCCAAGGGAAGGTGGACAATCAATAATAATATAGTCATACAAATCCTTTGCTTCCTGTATGGCGTGTTTCATCCGTACCTCTCTTGAAATCGTTGATACAAGTTCAATTTCTGCACCCGCCAACGAAATGGTGGCCGGTATAATATCAAGATTATCGACTTTCGTGGAACGAATAACATCTTTAATATCGACATCATCAATTAAAATATCATAAATGCATTTCTGAACTTCACCTTTATTCACACCTACCCCACTTGTTGCATTTCCTTGTGGGTCAGTATCAATCAATAGGACTTTCTTTCCTATATGTGCAAGACAAGCACTTAAATTTACGGATGTTGTCGTTTTCCCGACGCCTCCCTTTTGGTTGGCAATCGCTATAATTCTACCCAAAGTCTGCACCCGCTTTCCTGCTCTTTAAGTTTCATTCTATTCTAACTACTAGTTTATCAAAAAAAGCGGTGCAAGTGGGGAAATGTATAATAAAAAACTCCTGCTTTTAATAAGCAAGAGTTTTTTGTCACTTTTTCTTTGGAATTCTTACTGTAATTGTGTAAAAATCCTCAGAATCTTCTTCTTCGGTTTTGACATCTATTCCACTTTTCGTTACAAGAACTAGAGATTGTCTAATCGTATTGACTGCGATGCGCACATCTTTACTTACTGACTTCCTTCTTGGGGCTTTTCTCTTTTCTTTTGCCTCTTCAGGGTTTAACAGCTCTTGGATTCTAGTCTCGAGCTGTTTTACATTTAACTGTTGCTCTACAACTTCCATGTAAAGTTGTAGTTGTAATTCACTATCTTTTAACGGAATGAGTGCTCGTGCATGCCGCTCAGATAGTTCTTTTGTTAAAATCGCTGTTTGAATTTCTTCTGGTAGTTTCAATAATCGTAACTTATTAGCGACGGTCGATTGGCCTTTTCCCAGTCTTTGTGCTAACGCTTCCTGTGTCAATGAATGAAGTTCAATCAGCTTTTCATAAGCAAATGCTTCTTCAATAGCAGTCAATTCTTCACGTTGTAAATTTTCAATGAGTGCAATCGATGCAGTTTCTTTATCATCGAGCTCACGAATGATTGCCGGAACTTCTGACCACCCAAGTTTTTTCATTGCACGGTATCTTCGTTCTCCCGCAATAATTTCATAGGCATCATCTATTTTTCTAATAACAATTGGTTGAATAACACCATGGATGTGAATCGTCCGAGCAAGTTCTTCAATCTTCTCTTCTGAGAAAATTGTACGCGGTTGATATTTATTTGGTTTAATAGACTCTATTTTTACTTGTTCAATTTTCTCTTGATGACTACCTTCGCTTACTAGTGGATCTATCTCCATATCCATAGCTATTTCTTTATCTCCACTTCCAAAAAAACGTGAAAACGGACTTTTCATTCCCGGCACCACCTTTTCAAGACTACTCCCTATTTAAATTACTTTACCACAGGGATAATTTACCTGCTTTGATTATGTTCCACGTGAAACAGTTTATCAGGGAGGAATACAGTTCAATTCCTCCCTGATAAAGCCTCCGGCGGATGTCATGGGTTTTTTATTGGAGCTTAAGAAGGCAGTCTAAGTGCGCGACATCCTGTAGGCCCCAAGCTCGAAAAAAATCCAGACTACATTACGCCAAGGCATAATTTATTGTATCGGTGTCTTATTTGGAACACCTGGTTTACGTGGATACTTTTTAGGCGTTTTCTTTTCTTTATCAAAAACAAAGATATTTCGTTCACTATTTTCAATTGGCAGTTTGAATGAGTGTTCTTCCTTGATGATAGCACCGAGAATGGATAGTGATTTTTTTGCATCTGCAAGTTCATCGTCCGCAGCTGCACCTTTCATGGAAATGAAAATTCCGCCTAATTTAACGAGAGGCACACACAATTCAGCCAGCACAGACAAACGTGCAACGGCACGTGCCGTAACAATATCAAACTTTTCACGATACAGTAGGTTCTGTCCGAAATCCTCGGCTCTCGCATGTACAAAATGCACATTCGTAAGCTGAAGCTCCTCTGCTAACGTCCCTAAAAATCCAATTCGTTTGTTTAATGAATCGACGATTGTTACATCGAGTTCTGGAAAACAAATTTTCAAAGGAATGCTTGGAAACCCAGCGCCAGCTCCCACATCACAGATTGTTTTTTGTCCACTTAAATCAATGTAAAAAGCGGCAGAAATTGAATCATAGAAGTGCTTCAAATAAACTGATGGCGCATCCGTTATCGCCGTTAAGTTCATTTTTTCATTCCACTCTACTAGAAGTTCAAAATACTTAGCAAATTGCGCTATTTGTTTTTCATTCAATTCGATGCCTTGTTCCTTCAATGCTTGTACAAATTGCTCTTCATTCATCAATATTCCCCCCTGTAAAGAAAAGCGTAAGCACCTGGTCAGGGGCGACAGGCATAATGAGGACCAGCGACGTGGCGCTCTTTGCCACATAGCTGGGCTGACTTATGACCCGAGCCCCTAGGTGCTGAAGCTAGACAATAAGAAAAGCGTAAGGTACCTTTCCCTAGGCCTAAAAAACTGATGCGAAAATCAGATCCGCACCAGATAAATTACTTAGCCTGATATTTTGGCTATTTTTCCTTGTTCGATATAAACGAGAAGAATTGAAATATCTGCCGGGTTAACACCAGATATACGAGATGCTTGCGCGATCGACAAAGGTCTGACTTCACTCAACTGAGTTTTAGCTTCCGTCGCAATCCCTGATATTGCATGGTAATCAATATTCTCGGGGATTTTCTTATTTTCCATCTTTTTCATTTTCTCCACTTGTTGCATAGATTTTTCAATATAACCCTCGTATTTAATAAATATCTCGACTTGTTCTTCCACTTCCATAGATTTTTTTTCTGCTGGAGGAAGCATTCGTTCGATTTGACTATAATTCATTTCTGGGCGTTTCAGAAGATCCGCCGCTTTCATCGGTTCTCTTAATTCCGTACCGCCTGTTTCACGAATAATTTCTTGAACATGTTCATCAGGCTTGATCGACACTTTGCGCAGTCTATCTATTTCTTCTTCAATATGCTGTTTCTTTAACAGATAAGCTGCATATCGTTCTTCACTAATCATTCCTAGATCATAACCAATTTCCGTTAAACGTAAATCTGCATTATCATGACGTAATAATAATCGATATTCTGCACGTGACGTAAGAAGTCTGTATGGCTCGCTTGTCCCTTTTGTAACAAGATCGTCAATCAGAACACCTATATAAGCATCTGCACGTCCTAGAACGCGCTCAGCTTTCCCTAGAGCACGTGATGCTGCGTTAATACCAGCCATGATTCCTTGGGCAGCTGCCTCTTCGTAACCCGATGTACCGTTTAACTGACCTGCTGTATATAAATTACGGATTTTCTTCGTTTCAAGTGTCGGCCATAATTGTGTTGGAACAATCGCATCATACTCAATCGCATAGCCCGCACGCATCATTTCTGCTTTCTCTAGTCCTGGAACACTTTCAATCAGCTGTCTTTGAACATGTTCAGGTAAGCTTGTCGATAATCCTTGGACATACACTTCCTTGGTATTTCGACCTTCTGGTTCTAGGAAAATCTGATGACGTGATTTATCGGCAAAACGCACAATTTTATCTTCAATAGATGGGCAATAACGTGGACCTTTTCCTTTAATAACCCCAGAATACATCGGTGATAGATGAAGATTCTCATTGATAATTTCATGTGTTCTTGGTGATGTATATGTGAGCCAGCAAGGTAACTGATCCATGATGAATTCAGTTGTTTCAAAGCTGAATGCCCGTGGTACATCATCACCTGGCTGGATTTCAGTTTTGCTATAGTCAATTGTACGACTATTGACACGCGGTGGTGTGCCTGTTTTGAATCTGACCATCTCAAATCCAAGGTCTCGGATATTATCCGCTAATCCTATGGAAGGCATTTGGTTATTTGGACCACTTGAATATTTCAAGTCTCCAATAATGACCTCGCCTCGCAGGAATGTACCTGTTGTAACAATGACCGTTTTCGCACGGTACACTGCCCCCACTTGGGTGATTAAACCTTTTACTTCGTTATCTTCGACAATCAGTTCTTCAACGACTCCCTGATGGAGCGTTAAGTTATCCTGTTCCTCGAGAAGACGTTTCATTTCTTGTTGGTAAAGGACTTTATCGGCTTGCGCCCGAAGCGCGCGTACAGCAGGTCCTTTTCCTGTATTCAACATCCGCATTTGGATATGTGTTTTATCGATTACTTTCCCCATTGCCCCGCCAAGTGCATCAATTTCACGTAAAACAATCCCTTTTGCAGGACCACCAAGTGACGGATTACATGGCATAAAAGCAATCATATCGAGATTCATTGTTAGTACAAGCGTCGATGCACCCATCTTGGCAGCGGATAATGCCGCCTCAACACCGGCATGACCGGCCCCAATGACAATAACATCGAACGTGCCTGCTTCAAATTGTGGCATGTTCTATTTCCTTCTTTCTATTTGTTATTTTCCGAGGCAAAATTGTGCGAACAACTGGTTTATTAAACTTTCCTGGACAGTATCTCCGATAATTTCACCGAGAATTTCCCATGTCCGTGTGACGTCAATCTGTATCATATCGACTGGGACACCTGCTTCAGCTGCGCCTATTGCATCTTCAATGGTTGCCTTTGCGTTGTGCAGCAGTGCGATATGTCTTGCGTTGGATACATATGTGAAATCGCCCGACTCTAGATTTCCTTCGAAAAAGAGTCCAGCAATTGCTTCTTCCAATTCATCGACCCCTTCATCTTTCAAAAGGGACGTGGTAACCATTTTTCCATTAGCCGAAAGCCTCTTCACTTTCGCCAAATCAATTTTCTGCGGAAGATCGGTTTTGTTAACGACAACGATGACATCCATTCCTGCTATCGCTTCAAAAAGACGCTCATCTTCAATGGAAAGCTCTTCGGAACTGTTCAAAACAAGTAAAATTAAATCTGCTTCCTTTAATACTTGTCTCGATCTCTCAACACCAATTCGCTCCACGATGTCTTCTGTTTCCCGGATTCCAGCAGTATCGACAAGACGAAGCGGAACACCTCGAACATTGACGTACTCCTCAATAATATCACGCGTAGTCCCTGCTATGTCAGTTACAATCGCTTTATTTTCTTGTACAAGGCTATTTAGTAACGAAGACTTACCAACATTCGGCCTACCTATAATAACGGTGGATAGCCCTTCTCGAAGGATTTTCCCCTGGGATGAAGTACGTAATAATTGGTCAATTTCATTTTTCACCCAAGTACCTTTTTCAATCATAAGAGGAATTGTGACTTCTTCGACATCATCATATTCAGGATAGTCGATATTCACCTCGACTTGCGCCAATGTTTCAAGGAGCGCTTGTCGTAAATCACCAATCAACCGCGATAGTTTTCCTTCCATCTGGTTCAGCGCGACATTCATAGCACGGTCCGTTTTTGCACGAATCAAATCCATGACTGCCTCAGCTTGTGACAAGTCGATTCGCCCATTAAGGAATGCACGTTTTGTGAACTCACCTGGTTCGGCAAGACGAGCCCCTTCTTTCAACACAAGTTGGAGCACCCGCTGGACAGCCACAAGACCTCCATGGCAATTCACTTCAACAACATCTTCCCGTGTAAATGTTTTTGGTGCTTTCATAAGTGAAACCATTACTTCTTCAACAACCTCGCCTGTGGCAGGGTTTGCCAAATGACCGTAATGAATCGTATGTGATTGTTCTTCCATTAACTTTTTTCCTGACGGAGAACGGAAAATGCGATCTGCTATTTGAATAGCTTCGTCTCCGCTGAGTCTGACGATGGCGATCGCACCTTCCCCCATTGGAGTTGAAACGGCGGCTATTGTATCAAAATGCACATTCTTCACCTTCCTAGCTTAGTTATTCACATGTGGATAAACCATTTCCGGACATGACTATCTAACATAATATAGTATCACAAAACAACTAATCCTTCTAGCACGAGAAACCAAAATATGTGGATAAGTTTTAACTTTATTTTAGCAATAAGCAAAAAAACTCGCAAAGACAGACACGTCTTTGCGAGTTTTTACTTTATTATCGAATAGATTCGATGACAAGATACCTAAATGGATCTTTTCCTTCCGAATATGTTTCGATATCCAAGCGATTTGATAATGTATTATGGATAACTTTTCTTTCATAGGAAGGCATCGGTTCAAGTTGTACTTTTCGCCCTGTTCGCACTGCTTTGTCAGCCATTCGATCCGCGAGTTGCTCCAGTGATTGTTCCCGACGCTCACGATAATCGCCTACATCTACACGAACAACTTTGAATTGAGTAGCTGACTTATTTGTAACAAGTTGGGCTAGCTGTTGAAGCGCATTCAAGGTTTGTCCACGTTTACCAATTAATAGTGCAGCTTTAGCGCTTTCCAATTGAAAATTGACGTATTTACCATCAATTTCATGACTGACCTGAACATCTTCAATGCCCATTTCCATCGCAATCTGCTGTAAATAGTGTTCTGTTTCTTTAATGGCTACTTCATCAGATAATTCTTCTACAAGTACTAGCTCTTGTTGTTGCACAGCTACCGTCATCGATTCATCAACAATTTCTTCTTGCAAATCAATGATTGTCGCTTCAGGTATAACGATTGGTTCAGAGACGGAAGGTTCATCTACATGTATAATCGATACGGTCACTTCAGCTTCTTTTGCACCAAAGCCAAGAAATCCTTTTTTCCCTTGATTGATCACTTTAACTTCAACTTCGTTACGTGTAACACCGAGTGCTGCTAATGCTGACGAGATCGCCAATTCAACTGTGGCTCCCCTTCGCGTCATCCTTGTCATTTTCGTTTCCCTCCTACTTTTACAGGTTCCACTTCTTCTTTCTTAAATGGTTTGTAAATGAAGATATTTTGGATTACTGAAATGATATTCCCAATTACCCAATAAAGTGCAAGTGCAGCTGGCAAGAATGAACCGAAGATCATAATCATAAACGGCATGATATACATCATCACCTTCATTTGAGGGTTCCCCATTGCCGGGCCTGTCCGTAATACGATGAACTGCATCACTCCAGCAATTACTGCAAGCGTAATACTAGGTGCTGCAAGCTCAAACCACAGGAATTTACCGATATCATAAGTCACATTCATGCGACTGATTGCATGATAGAATCCAAAAAGAATCGGCATTTGGATAATTACTGGTAAACAACCTGCCGCTGGATTGATTTTTCGTTCTGACATTACTTTTTGCATTTCTTCGCGATACTTCTGTTGCGTAACGGCATCTTTTGATTTGTACTTTTCTTTCAATGCATTGAGTTCTGGCTGAACTTCTTGCATTCGCTTAGAACTTTGCGTCTGTTTAATCATTAATGGAAGTAAAACAAGTCGAATGATAATTGTAACTGCAACAATTCCCCATCCATATGTTCCAAGTAAATCTTTGAATAGTATGATTAACGATACAAGCGGCCAAACAATATACTTGTTCCAAAACCCTTCGCTGTCTACAGAGATTGGTTGATTGAACTCAGAACATCCAGCCAGGAATACCGCTAATACTGTCAGCATCAACAGTAACGCTACCTTCTTTTTCAAATTGGTTCCCCCAAATCATTTCTTTTTCTTATATAGAGTTGATTATTTTAAGTTTATCATTTTAAGTTCTATCCTTCTACTTCTTCTTTAGTACACGTGCAATACGTAAAACATGTTGTAAACTTTTTTTCGTTTCATGAAAATCAAGTGTGGCCGCCTGATGTCTGGCGATGATGACATAATCCATATCGTTTCGTATTTCGTCCTTCATTTCCAAGAAAGACTGTCTTAAATATCTTTTAATACGATTGCGTGTGACTGCGTTCCCTACTTTCTTACTGACAGAAAGACCAATTCGGAATTCTTGTTGCTCTTCCTTCCTATAGGAATACACAACAAATTGGCGATTGGCAAACGATTTCCCTTTTTTAAATACTTGCTGAAACTCTTCATTTTTCTTTATTCGCTGACGTTTGTTCATAAAACACACCTGCTTCGTCACTTAAATTTAACTTGCTTCAGCTAAAGTCCCCACTTTCATCGGGGTGAAATTACATTCCATTTCTCTTAACAGCTGGACACAATTATGCCTAGGTATAATTGATTTTCAATAGAAAAAAAGACCACTGAGGCAGTGGCCTTATGCTGAAAGTACTTTTCTTCCTTTGCGTCGACGAGCTGCAAGGATTCTACGTCCGCTTTTCGTGCTCATTCTCTCACGGAAGCCGTGAACTTTACTACGTTTACGTTTATTTGGTTGGAATGTACGTTTCATTGTTTAAGACACCTCCTGCGTGATTGTCTGCTTACTACATGACAGTCTTGAATAGTATATATGTATTTCACAGTAAAAGTCAACCCTTTTTTATTCAACAACAAATCAATGGATGGGCTTATTCTTATATTGATGTTAATCAGTTATCCACACTTCCGTCATTTTTTTTTCAATAACGATGTGTATACTATTTCCGCAACTTTTTTTATCCACATAGCTTATCGACATGTTTTTCACATACTAATGCCTGTGGATAAAGGTTTCATCCACATCTGCGAGTCTTGTGGATAAGCCGGAAGAAACCTTGTAATCCATCTTATTTCCTGTTACAATGAGATGGATTTTGTTGTGCACATAATTTAATAGCGATTTTGTTATCCACAATTGTTGATAGGTTGTGGATAATTTTTTCAACATTTTTGTATAATTGTTATCCACAAGAGTGGAAACTGTGTATAATACATATCTTCAGGGTTTTATTTGAATTCAGCAAAAGACCCCATTTCTATAATTTACGTGATAAATGCAAGAAGCCTTTTATTCAATAAGTGTTCAAACACTGGCTGAATTCAAATAGGAGCTTTTTCAAGAAAAGCGGAGACTAGACACGAGCTTGCTCGAAAAAATCTGGACGCAATCACGCTGGAGCGTGATTGATTTTTTACTGTAAAGGAGGCAAGAGATTGGAACACTTAGAAGAATTATGGAGCGAAGTATTGTCGAAAATTGAGCAGAAAATTTCAAGGCCCAGCTTTGAAACCTGGCTCAAGTCGACAAAACTCATGTCGTACGGTGAAGAAAATGTCACTATTGCCGTACCAAATTCATTTGCAAAAGAATGGCTTGAAACTCACTATGTACATCTAATTACTGGCATTTTATCCGAACTGACTGGTGAAGATCGAATCATTCATTTTGTCGTTCCAGAAGATATGGTAGAAAATGATTTCATGGTGCCTAAACCAACTGTGAAACCGATTGAAAATGCTCCGGCAGTAACAGCACCTGGTATGCTCAACCCTAAATACACATTCGATACATTCGTTATTGGTTCAGGAAACCGCTTTGCCCATGCCGCATCACTTGCAGTAGCTGAAGCACCTGCAAAAGCTTATAATCCACTATTCATCTATGGAGGCGTCGGACTTGGCAAGACCCACTTGATGCATGCAATTGGACATTATGTACTCGAACAGAACCCAACAGCCAAAGTGGTTTATCTTTCTTCTGAAAAGTTCACGAACGAATTCATCAACTCAATCCGCGATAACAAAGCCGTCGAATTCCGCAATCGTTACCGGAATGTAGACGTACTTTTAATAGATGATATTCAATTCCTTGCTGGAAAAGAACAAACACAAGAAGAATTTTTCCATACATTCAATACACTTCATGAGGAATCAAAACAAATTGTCATTTCAAGTGATCGACCACCAAAAGAAATTCCAACACTTGAAGATCGACTAAGATCCCGCTTCGAATGGGGTCTAATTACAGATATAGCCCCTCCCGATTTAGAAACTCGGATTGCCATCTTGCGTAAAAAAGCAAAGGCAGATGGACTTATTGATATCCCCAATGAAGTCATGCTATACATTGCAAACCAGATTGACTCGAACATACGTGAACTTGAAGGTGCCCTTATACGTGTTGTTGCCTATTCATCATTAGTCAATACAGATATTAATACAGAGCTTGCTGCAGAAGCGTTGAAAGATATCATTCCGAATTCTAGGCCTCGTACCGTAACCATTCTTGACATCCAAAAAGCAGTGGGAGAGCACTTCAACATTCGGCTAGAAGATTTCACAGCCAAGAAAAGAACAAGATCCATTGCATTCCCACGACAAGTTGCCATGTATCTATCCAGAGAATTGACAGACTCCTCTTTGCCTAAAATCGGATCTGAATTTGGAGGTCGAGATCATTCAACTGTGATCCATGCCCATGAAAAAATTTCAAAAATGTTGAAAGACGATCAAGCTCTCCAACAAGATGTTCAAGATGTACGCAATGTACTCGGTAGAGGATGACCTGTGTATAACATAGAATAAGGTGTGCATACTCGTGAACAGTTTATGCACATGTGGAAAACCTTAATAGGCCAAGGAATAAGTGACTTATCCACATTTCCACAGGCCCTACTACTATTACTACTATTTTATTAAACATTAATATTATATAAGCGAGGGTATAGAATGAAATTTGAAATCATGAGAGATCGATTAATCGATGGACTAAGTGACGTAATGAAAGCAATCAGTCAAAAAGTTGCGATTCCTATTTTGACTGGTATAAAAATTGATGTAGACGACAAAGGAATTACAATGACAGGTAGTGATTCTGATATTACGATTTGTACATTTATCGCTGCTGAAGAAGATGGGGAACAAATCATTCGCGTTTTTGAAAAAGGCAGCATCGTACTACAAGCAAGAGTTTTTAGTGAAATTGTACGAAAACTTCCAACAAATGATGTCACAATTGAAGTTATCAATGGACTTCAAACACATATTCAATCTGGTAAAACAGAATTCCATCTCATTGGATCAGATGCAGAAGATTACCCTGTTTTACCTGAAGTAAAAGATGAGTATCTATTTTCATTACCATCAGACCTGATGAAATCCATTATTCGTGAAACAGTGTTTGCTGTGTCACAACAAGAAACTAGGCCAATATTGACTGGTGTACATTGGGAAGCAAAAGATGGGGGACTTTCTTGCGTAGCCACAGATAGCCATAGATTAGCGAGAAGACTAACAGTACCTGAAGAAATGCCAGAAGTTCCTTTCAGTGTCGTTATCCCAGGAAAAAGTCTTCAAGAATTAAATAAAATTTTGCCTGATAACAGTGAACTTGTGGATATCGTTATTGCAGACCAGCAAGTTTTATTCAAAACAAGAAATGTATTATTTTATTCGCGTTTACTAGAAGGCAATTACCCAGATACTTCTCGCTTAATACCTGCTGAATATAAAACATCGGTTATAGTAAATGGACGTCTTCTTCTTCAAGCGATTGATAGGGCTTCCCTTTTAGCTCGTGAAGAACGAAATAATATTGTCCGATTTTCAGCAGATGAAGGAAAAGTCATTGAAATCTCTTCAAATTCACCTGAAGTCGGAAAAGTTGAAGAGTTAGTCGAAGCAATTGGAGTGACAGGAGAAGAACTAAAGATATCCTTTAGTGCCAAATATATGATGGACGCATTAAAAGCAATTGATGGCCAGGATGTTGCTATCCAGTTTACAGGAGCTATGCGACCTTTCATTTTAAAATCAGTAGATGATGACTCTATTTTGCAGCTAATTCTCCCAGTTCGGACATATTAAAACTTGAAGGATAGTCACTTATTTGACTATCCTTTTTATTTTTATTGGGCATGCGTTTAAACCCGTACTTACTAAAGATAAAGCCTCCCGCGTAATTGCTATCCAACCGAAAGTGGGCTAAAATAGAGGGATAGACTAATTTGCGAGGAGTTGGGGTCTCATGGAAAACCTTACGATTGATACTGAGTACATAACACTCGGTCAACTATTGAAAATGACAAATGCAATCAGTTCTGGAGGCATGGCTAAATGGTTTCTAGAAGAACATACTATCTATGTCAATGGAGAAGCAGAACAGCGACGAGGAAAAAAACTCCGTCACGGAGATGTTATTAATGTTCCTGGTGTCGGTGAATATAAAATACATGATATCTTAACTGAGCAACCGGATGTACATTGAACGGCTAGCATTAACCGATTATCGGAACTATGCAGCGCTTGAATTATCATTTTCCCCACATATTAATGTGCTAATTGGCGAAAATGCGCAAGGAAAGACGAATGTGATGGAGGCCATTTATGTTCTTTCTATGGCAAAATCACATCGAACATCTAATGACCGTGAATTAATACGCTGGGACCAAGAATATGGTAAAATAGAAGGGGACATTCAACGTAAATATGGTCGGCTGCCATTGGAATTGATCCTATCGAAAAAAGGTAAAAAGGCACGTGTCAATCATCTCGAACAAAATCGCCTTAGCCTATACGTTGGTCAATTAAATGTCGTCATGTTTGCACCAGAGGATTTGAATCTTGTAAAAGGGAGTCCTCAGGTACGGAGACGATTTCTTGATATGGAAATTGGTCAAATTTCCCCAGTCTATTTGCATGACTTGTTAACATTCCAAAAAATCCTGAAACAGCGAAATGCCATTTTGAAAGATAATCGGGGGAAATTGGATCTTAATAATGTCATGTTTGATGTGTATACAGAGCAGTATATTCAAGTAGCTGTACAAATTATTCGTAAACGATTTTATTTCATGGAACTTTTACAAAAATGGGCGGAACCAATCCATCATGGTATTTCTCGTGGAATTGAATCACTTGAAATTGCCTATGCGACGCTAAAAGAGTTTGATTCAGGACAGACTGTCGAACAAATGGAATCTATATTCGGTCAAAAATTACTTGAAGTAAGGCGTCGAGAGCTGGAGCGTGGGATGACTTTGGTCGGACCACACCGGGATGATCTTCACTTTTTTGTGAACGGATATGATATTCAGACTTACGGTTCACAGGGACAGCAGCGGACGACGGCGCTGTCCCTTAAACTTGCTGAAATCGAGCTCGTTAAGCAAGAAGTCGGGGAAACACCTATCCTCCTTCTCGATGATGTGTTGTCTGAACTTGATGATTACAGGCAATCTCATCTTTTGAATACCATTCAAGGACAAGTACAAACGATTGTTACAACGACGAATGTAGCGGGAATTGACCATGAAACAATTCGTCAAGCAGACATTTTTGAAGTCACCGCAGGTACAGTGGCTAAAAAAGAGGGATAATGCTTATCCTCACTTGATTAATACAAGGTCTGAAAAATGATAGATGTTAGACGTTCAGAAAGGAATGGTGAACAGTTTGGCAATGGAAGAAAAAGAGTTGCAGACAGCTTATGATGCGAATCAGATCCAAGTTTTAGAAGGACTTGAGGCTGTCCGCAAACGTCCTGGTATGTATATCGGGACGACTAGTTCAAGAGGACTTCACCATCTTGTATGGGAAATCGTTGATAATAGTATTGACGAAGCACTTGCAGGACACTGTGATCATATCGAAGTGACAATTGAAAAAGATAATTGGATTCGCGTAGATGATAACGGTCGTGGAATTCCGGTTGGGATCCAAGAATCTACTGGACGTCCAGCTGTTGAAGTCATTATGACTGTACTTCATGCTGGAGGTAAATTCGGTGGTGGAGGTTATAAGGTATCAGGTGGATTACACGGAGTAGGTGCATCTGTCGTCAATGCTCTATCTGAAACTACGGAGGTCTTTGTCAGACTTGATGGTAAAGTCCATTACATCAAGTTTGAACGTGGCGATGTAGTAGAAGAATTGAATGTCATTGGTGAGACGGATGAAACAGGCACAAGAATCCGCTTTAAGGCTGATCCAGAAATTTTTACTGAAACAACTGTATATGAGTATGATATTTTGGCACACCGTTTGCGTGAGCTTGCTTATCTAAACCGTGGTTTGCGTATTACAATAACGGATGAACGTGAAGATGAAAATCGGAGTGATCATTATTACTACGAGGGCGGTATCAAGTCTTACGTTGAACATTTGAATAAAAATAAAGAGCCTATTCATGAAGAGCCAATCTTCATTGAAGGTGAAAAAGATGGCATTTCAATCGAAATTGCGATGCAATATAACGCTGGTTACGCAGAAAATCTGTTTTCATTTGCAAATAATATTAATACTTACGAGGGCGGAACGCATGAATCTGGCTTTAAAACAGCACTTACACGTGTCATCAATGATTATGCTCGGAAAAATGGAGCACTGAAAGAAGCAGATCCAAACTTATCAGGTGATGACGTGCGTGAAGGATTGACGGCTATTGTTTCCATCAAGCACCCAAACCCACAGTTCGAAGGACAAACGAAGACGAAACTTGGAAACTCTGAAGTGAGTACAATTACAAACTCGCTATTTTCGGAAGGATTCCAACGTTTCTTACTTGAAAATCCAACGACTTCAAAGCAAATTATTGAAAAAAGCCTCATGGCAGCACGTGCACGCATTGCAGCGAAAAACGCACGTGAGTTTACGCGCCGTAAATCTGCACTTGAAGTGTCTAGTTTGCCAGGTAAGTTAGCGGATTGTTCATCACGTGACCCTGCAATAAGCGAACTGTATATCGTTGAAGGTGACTCGGCGGGTGGTTCAGCTAAAATGGGACGAGACCGTCACTTCCAAGCCATTCTTCCGCTTCGAGGAAAAATCTTGAATGTTGAGAAAGCACGACTCGATCGTATTTTAGGTAACTTAGAAATTCGTGCAATGATTACAGCACTCGGAACAGGTATTGGAGAAGAATTCGACCTTTCGAAGGCACGCTATCACAAACTGGTGATTATGACTGATGCGGATGTCGATGGTGCACATATTCGTACGCTTCTATTAACCTTTTTCTTCCGCTTTATGCGACCGCTTATTGAGGCAGGGTATGTTTACATTGCCCAGCCACCGCTTTATCGTGTGAAACAAGGGAAAGTAGAAGAATATTGTTATAAAGAAGAAGAGCTTGAAGAAATTATTAATAGGATGTCGCCTACACCTAAACCTGTCATTACTCGTTATAAAGGGCTTGGGGAAATGGACGCAACGCAATTATGGGATACAACAATGGATCCAGAGCAACGTACATTACTGCAAGTTGAACTTGAAGATGCCTTTGACGCAGATTTAACGTTCCAGCACCTGATGGGAGACGACGTTGAACCACGTCGTAAATTCATCGAAGATAATGCGATGTACGTGACAAATATAGATACTTGAGGAACGTTGAGCTGAAAGGAGTCTAACAACATGGCAGATATGCCGAAACGTGGTGTCCAAGGCATCAACCTTAGTAAGGAAATGAAGACTTCATTCCTTGACTATGCAATGAGTGTCATTGTTTCACGGGCCCTTCCTGATGTAAGGGATGGGTTGAAACCAGTCCACCGCCGTATTTTGTATGCAATGCAAGATTTAGGGAATACCGCCGATAAGCCGCATAAGAAGTCCGCACGTATTGTTGGGGACGTCATAGGTAAGTATCACCCACATGGTGATAGTGCTGTTTACGAGACAATGGTACGGATGGCTCAAGATTTTAACTATCGGTATATGCTCGTTGATGGTCACGGGAACTTCGGTTCAGTTGATGGTGACGGGGCGGCAGCAATGCGATACACGGAATCTCGTATGTCACGCATTGCAATGGAACTTCTTCGTGATATTAATAAAGATACGGTTGATTATCAAAATAACTATGATGAACAAGAAAGAGAACCGGTTGTATTACCAAGCCGCTATCCAAATTTGCTTGTCAACGGGACAACAGGAATTGCAGTCGGAATGGCAACAAATATTCCACCGCATCATCTTGGAGAAACGATTGACGCTGTTATTGCATTGGCGGATAACCCTGCCATTACAACAGAAGAATTGATGGAAATTATACCGGGTCCTGATTTCCCAACAGGGGGGATTATTCTTGGTCGTAGTGGAATTAGAAGAGCTTATGAAACAGGAAAAGGCTCTGTCATTATTCGTGGTAAAGTTGAAATTGAACAGAAATCGAATGGCAGAGAAACGATTATTGTCAGTGAGATACCGTTCCAAGTAAATAAGGCACGACTGATTGAAAAAATTGCAGAATTAGTACGCGATAAGAAAATCGATGGTATTACGTATTTAGCGGATGAATCAGACCGTACAGGTATGCGTATCGTCATTGAAGTGCGTCGTGATGCAAATGCCAATGTATTATTGAATAACTTGTACAAGCAGACGGCATTGCAATCTAGTTTTGGTATTAACATGTTGGCACTTGTCGATGGTCAACCAAAAGTACTAGCGTTAAAAGAAATTTTATATCATTACTTGGAGCACCAAAAAGTTGTCATCCGCAGACGGACGCAGTACGATCTGAAAAAAGCGGAAGATCGTGCACATATATTAGAAGGATTACGCATAGCACTCGATAATATTGATAGAATCATCGCATTAATTCGCGGATCTAAAACAGCAGATGAAGCGAAATCAGGGCTGATGGAGCAGTTTGATTTATCCGAACGTCAAGCGCAAGCTATCCTTGATATGCGCCTTCAACGTTTAACAGGACTTGAGCGGGACAAAATTGAAAGTGAATATGAAGCACTGCAACTGTTAATGACAGAGCTTCGTGCTATTCTTTCGGATGAATTGAAATTGCTTGGGATTATTCGTGAGGAACTGCTCGAAGTGAAAACCCGTTTTGAAGATAAGCGTAGAACGGAAATTACACTGGGCGGAGCTGAAATGATTGAGGACGAGGATCTTATTCCAGTCGAGAACTCAGTATTGACACTCACACATAATGGTTATATTAAACGTTTGCCGGCCAATACTTACCGGAGCCAGCGCCGTGGTGGTCGTGGTATACAAGGGATGGGCACGAATGACGATGACTTCGTTGAGCACCTGTTGAATACATCGACGCATGATACAATCTTATTCTTCACAAGTAGAGGACGAGTATTCCGAACAAAAGGCTATCAAGTACCTGAATTTAGCCGAACTGCTAAAGGTTTACCAATCATCAACTTATTAGGGGTAGACAAAGATGAGAAAGTAACGGCTATGATTCCGGTAGCAGAATTTAAGGAAGATGAGTACTTATTTTTTGCAACTCGTGATGGTATCGTCAAACGTACGCCTGTTACGGAGTTTGCAAACATCCGATCAAATGGATTGATTGCACTAACATTACGTGGCGACGATGAACTAATCGGAGTGAAAATGACTGGCGGCGAAGACAATATCGCTATTGGGACAAAGGATGGTATGTTGATTAAATTCAATGAGGTAGACATCCGTTCTATGGGTCGGGTAGCTGGCGGTGTCCGTGGTATTCGCTTGCGTGAGGGCGACATTACAATCGGCATGGATATCGTGCATGAAGGCGATGAAATCCTAGTTGTGACGGAAAAAGGCTTCGGAAAACGAACGCCAGAAGATGAGTACCGTATCCAAACACGTGGCGGTTACGGATTAAAAACATTGAATGTCACTGATCGTAACGGTAAACTTGTTGCAATGAAGACCGTAGATGGCACAGAAGATCTTATGTTAATTACAATCCACGGTATTTTGATCCGTATGGATATTGAAGATATTTCTGTTATTGGGCGGAGTACACAAGGAGTGCGTCTAATCCGATTAGGAGAAGACGAACTTGTCGCGACTGTTGCTAAAGTTGAAAAAGAAGATGAAGAAGACGAAGAAGACTTCGACAACAACCAAGCTGAGGTCCCTTCGGAAAGTAAAGAAGACTTAACCGTGTCACCAATTATTGATAACGACGAAGATAGCGAGTCTTGAACATGAAAAGGTTATTGAAATGACTAATTTAGTCATTTCAATACCTTTTTTTCTTTTTATCGTCTATTTGAAATATTTAGAGTATGATAAGAGGAACTATAAGGTGAAAGTGGGGAACCTTGATGACCGAAACATATATAAAGACAAGTGATTTGCGTCCAGGTCTTGTAATAAGTGAGGATATATTCGTAAATACAATCTACCCAATCCTTAGAAAAAACACTGTGGTTTCACCTGAGCATTTAGAAGTTTTGCATGTATTTGGTGTGAAAACAGTTAAAATTCATGAACGTCCTGTTGTTAAAAGAGAAGAAGCACATAACCTTGATCAAGAAAACCCTGTAGATCCAGACGATATACTTTCCAAAATACCTATGAAGCAAGCTGACCTGCAAACAAACTATAGTGAAGCGGTTCAAAACTATAAAAAAGAATTTATGGGATGGCGTGCAGGTATACGTCCAGATATTGCAAAAGTTCGTTCGATAGTAATCCCTCTACTGGAGATATTTATCGAACAAAAAAGAATGCTGACCATTTTAAATGATATGTCAGACCCAAAAGAGTATATGTACCATCACTCGATTGCTGTTGGTATATTGGCATCCGCTATTTGTGGACAGATGGGTTTTCCAAAAGGACAGGTGTTACAACTTGGACTTGCTGGTGTTCTTGCCGATTGTGGAATGGCCAAAATTGATACAGCAATTACAGAGAAGGCAGCATTTCTCACGAAAAATGAATTTAACGAAGTGAAAAAACACACGGTATATAGTTACCAGATGATTCAAGACACACCACTTTTGCGTCAGGAAATGAAGCTAGCCATTTTACAGCACCATGAGCGTCTTGATGGAAGCGGTTATCCACGTGGTGACAAAATGGGTCAAGTTTCTATATTTTCGCAAGTCCTTGCGGTAGCAGATGTTTTTCATGCGATGACATCTGAACGGATTCATCGTTCAAAGGAATCACCAT